>NZ_LMFL01000012.1:0-172863 GCF_001426805.1 Brevundimonas sp. Root1423 | reverse complement strand
TCCAACCCGTCGGTCCTGATCGCCGCCGGTCTGGTGGCCCGCAAGGCCCACAAGCTGGGCATGAAGGTCAAGCCGTGGGTCAAGACCTCGCTGGCCCCCGGCTCGCAGGTGGTCACCGACTATCTGACCGCTGCCGGCCTGCAGGCCGATCTGGATGCGCTGGGCTTCAATCTGGTGGGCTACGGCTGCACCACCTGCATCGGCAACTCGGGCCCGCTGTCGGACACGATTTCGAAGACGATCAACGACAATGGTCTGGTCGCCACCTCGGTGCTGTCGGGCAACCGCAACTTCGAGGGCCGGGTGAATCCGGACGTGCAGGCCAACTATCTGGCCTCGCCGCCGCTGGTCGTGGCCTATGCCCTGGCCGGTTCAATGCGGATCGACATCTCCAAGGATCCGATCGGCAAGGACAAGAAGGGCAAGGACGTCTTCCTGAAGGACGTCTGGCCGACCTCGAAGGAGATCGCCGACATCCAGAAGAAGTCGGTCACCCCGGCCATGTTCGCCAAACGCTATGGCGACGTGTTCAAGGGCGACAAGCACTGGCAGGGCATCAAGGTCGAGGGCGGCCAGACCTACGCCTGGGACGAGGCCTCGACCTACGTCGCCAACCCGCCCTACTTCGAGGGTCTGTCGATGGAGCCGACCCCGGTCGCCGACATCGTCGAGGCGCGCGTGCTGGCCATCTTCGGCGACTCGATCACCACCGACCACATCAGCCCGGCCGGTTCGATCAAGAAGACCTCGCCCGCCGGCGTCTATCTGTCGGGCCGCGGCGTGGATGCGCTGGACTTCAACAGCTACGGCGCGCGCCGCGGCCACCACGAAGTCATGATGCGCGGCACCTTCGCCAACATCCGCATCCGCAACAAGATCACCCCGGACATCGAGGGCGGCGTGACGCGCCACTTCCCGTCGCAGGACACGATGTCGATCTACGACGCCGCCATGCGCTACCAGTCCGAGGGCCGGCCGCTGGTCGTGTTCGCGGGCAAGGAATACGGCACGGGCTCGTCGCGCGACTGGGCGGCCAAGGGCACGCGCCTGCTGGGCGTGCGCGCGGTGATCGCCGAGAGCTATGAGCGCATCCACCGTTCCAACCTGGTCGGGATGGGCGTGGTGCCGCTGCAGTTCAAGGCCGAGGGCTGGCTGCGTCTGGGCCTGACCGGCGAGGAGATCGTCACCATCCGCGGCCTGACCGACGCCAACGTCGGCCGCCTGCGTCCGCGTCAGGACCTGTGGGTCGAGCTGTTCCGCCCGTCGGACGGCAAGATGGCCCGCTTCCCGGTCCGCTGCCGCATCGATAACCAGACCGAGGTAGGCTCCGGTTTCAGACGAAACGGGAACGGCCGGCGGAGTGATCAGCCGGCCGTTTTCGTCCTGGCGGCTCGTCGACGGATCGGCGCGCGGCAGGAGATCAACGCGCGTGCAACAGGGCGCGAGGGTCGGCTGCAACCTTCCGACTGTCATCAGCCTTGGCGCCCGCCTTCAACGGGTACCTACTGCAGGGGCGAAGGGTAATCTTCTGGCCTGCACAGGAGGATGTCGAATGCGGGTTTCGATCCTATCCATTGTTTTCGCCGGAGGGTTGCTTGCTCTGGGCGCGTGCAGCCCGCTCGATCGCCCCGAAATGACGCTGGCCGAACGAGCCGAGCAATGCGAGCGGACGGGCGCCCAGGTGGTTCCCACCGGTCGCCAGACCGGCAACGCCCGGAATGACTATGACTGCAGAAGCCGCCATGCGCCCTCCTACAGGCCGTCGACCACCGGCAGCGGAGGGCCGCGCTCGGTAGGACAGGCCCGGGCCCTCAGGGGCGGCGGATAGCCAAGGGTCGATCCCGCCCGTTTAACTTCACACCCTGTCGGGCCAGACGGCGTAGACCTTCGTCCGCTCAGCCCCGCGTCGCGTTATGCGTCCCCCGATCCCGCGGGTTTCGGCCGAAGGCCTGGTCGCAGATGGCGCGACCGAACTCTTCCGACACCATCATCTGACGGTCGCCGAGCAGGCCGCCGAGGCGGCCCTGTGCGCTTGTCGCCACCGCCACGGGGAAGCGGCCCACCACGCGGTTGCCGCGCGACGGATCGACGAACTCGACAACGCCCGAAAGGGTGTGGGCGCCGTCGCCGTTGAGCAGGACCCCGAGCCGGTCGGCGCGGTGCATCTCGTCGATGTGGATGCGGATGTCGATGGGGGCGGTGCCGTGCATGCAGCGCGACAGCTCCTCGCCGACCTCGTCGGTCAGGGTCTCCGCAAAGTCGTCCTCCGCCTGCAGCCAGTCGCTGGACATGTAGATCGCCCCCACCTGCGCCGTTTCCTGCAGGCCCGGCGGAAGGTCGAGGGGCGGACCGCCCTGGACGACCGGCGCGCAGGCGGCGGAGGCGAGCAGGGCGGCGGCGAGGACGGCGGTGGCGGCGGACTTCATTTCAGGCTCCCGATTACCACCAAGCTTTAGCGTGGTGGGCGGTGAACGCCGGATGAACCGTGTTCAGCGGGAGATTAAATCGCCGTAAGCCGCCGGGCTAGCGGCCGAAGACCTCGACGCCGATTTCGCCGCCCGTCGTCAGCCAGGCGCGCTTCATGCCCTGGCTGTTGAAGGGGTGGGCGATGTTCCCTTCGTGGTCGAGGGCGATCAGGCCGCCGTCGCCGCCCATGGCGCCGATCTCGTCGATGACGGCCCGGCCGGCCTCGGCCAAGGTCTGGCCGGCGCCGACGCGCCAGCTGAGCTGGGCGCAGGCGGCGACGCGGATGAAATACTCGCCCTGACCGGTGCCCGAGGCGGCGACGCGGCCATCGGCCCAGCTGCCGGCGCCGGGGATGGGGGTGTCGCCGACGCGGCCCGGCATCTTGCCGAACACGCCGGCGGTCGAGGTGGCGGCGGCCAGCCGGCCTTCACTGTCCAAAACGCAGCAGCCGACGGTGCCGTGGCTGAGCGTGCCGGGCGGGTGGTTGTCCTCGCCCTGGCCGGCCCGGGTGAACCAGGCCTCCTCGTCGCCGATCATTTCCAGACCCTGATCGAGGGCGAACAGGGCCGCGCCCTCGCCGGCCAGCATGACGTGGGGGGTGCGGTCCATGACGGCGCGGGCGGCGACGACGGGATTGCGGAAGCCTTGCAAGGCGGCGACGGCGCCGGCCTTGCGGGTCGCGCCATCCATCAGGCTGGCGTCCAGCTCATAGGCGCCGGCCAGATTGGGCGAGGCGCCGCGGCCTGCGACGTAGAGGCCGGAGTCTTCGAGCAGCACCGTGGCCTCGACCGCGACGTCCAGCGCCGATGCGCCCGCGTCCAGCCGCGCCTTCATGGCCGCGACCACCTCGCGCATGTGCGCGACCTCGCGGTCGTAGTTGCGCTCGCGCCGGGCGCCCGCGCCGCCGTGAAGGATGAGGGCCGTCATGAAGGGTCGTCTCCTGATCGCCTCTTTCAAACGGGCGTGGCGCTGATTAGCCTCAACGCAATGCGCGCGCCACCGGGGCGGGACGCCTTTGCGAGAGACCTCCCCATGCGTGCTGTCCTGTCCAAGGCTCCCGGCGGCCCCGAAACGCTGGTGGTCGAGGAGGTCATGGACCCCCGGCCGATGAAGGGCGAGGTGGTGATCGACGTGCGGGCCATCGGGGTCAACTTCCCCGACACCCTGATCATCGAGGACCGCTACCAGTTCAAGCCGCAGCGCCCCTTCTCGCCCGGCGGCGAGGTCGCCGGCGTGGTCGAGGCGATCGGCGAGGGCGTAACCAATGTCCGCAAGGGCGACCGCGTCATCGCCGTGCCCGGCTGGGGCGGGATGGTCGAGCGGCTGGCGGTCCCGGCGGCCACGGTGATGAAGATCCCGGACGCGATGGATTTCAACACAGCGGCCGCTTTGGTGATGACCTACGGCACCTCCTACTACGCGCTGAAGGACCGGGCGCAGCTGAAGGCGGGCGAGAGCCTGCTGGTGCTGGGGGCCGCGGGCGGCGTCGGCGTGGCCGCGGTCGAACTGGGCAAGGCCATGGGGGCGCATGTGATCGCCGCCGCCTCGACCAACGACAAGGTGCAGTTCGCGCTCGAGGCGGGGGCAGACAACGGCCTGATCTATCCGTCGGGCAAGATGGACAAGGCGGCCCAGAAAGAGCTGTCGGGCGAGCTGAAGCTGGCCTCGGGCCGGGACGGGGCGGACGTGGTCTATGACGCGGTGGGCGGCGACTATTGCGAGCCGGCGATCCGGTCGATGGACTGGAACGGCCGCTATCTGGTGGTCGGCTTCCCGGCCGGGATTCCGGCCCTGCCGCTGAACCTGACGCTGCTGAAGTCGGTGTCGGTGATCGGGGTGTTCTGGGGCGCGGCGGTGATGCGCGACCCGGCCGCCCACGCCGCCAACATGGCCGATCTCCTGCGCTTCTGGGAGGATGGAAAAATCCGTCCGCGGGTCAGCCAGACCTTCCCGCTGGAACGCGCCCATGAGGCCATCAAGGCGCTGGGCGACCGCTCGGTGATGGGCAAGGTCGTCGTGACGATCGAGAGCTAGTCCTCGCGCAGCCGCTCCAGAGCGGCGTCGGCCTGATCCTTGTGCCGGCGCTTGATGTTGGCGCCGAGGGTGGCGATCAGGGCCGCGATGACGGCCGCGTCGTCGGTGAAGCCGATGCCGGCGAAGATGTCGGGAATGGCGTCGAACGGCAGGACGAAATAGGCCAGCGCCCCGACCATGATCCCCTTGGCCGCGGTCGGCGTCTCGGGATCGCGGGCGGCGAACCAGACCGACAGGGCCTGTCCGGCGAAGGGGATGCGCGAGGCCGTGCGCCGGATCTTGGGCCAGAAGCCCTTCTGCACCCGCACCTCGTTGACCCGNGACCGACAGGGCCTGTCCGGCGAAGGGGATGCGCGAGGCCGTGCGCCGGATCTTGGGCCAGAAGCCCTTCTGCACCCGCACCTCGTTGACCCGCTGGATCGAGGGCACGAGGGCGCGCGACGGGTCCAGCGCGTCTTCGGGCGTCATGGGTTTGGCTTTGACGGACATGGCGGCTAAACCCCGCGGCAATCTCAAGGTTCAAACAACATAGGGGCTTCGGCCATGAAACTCGACGG
The DNA here is from genome assembly GCF_001426805.1 of Brevundimonas sp. Root1423. Classification (NCBI taxonomy): domain Bacteria; kingdom Pseudomonadati; phylum Pseudomonadota; class Alphaproteobacteria; order Caulobacterales; family Caulobacteraceae; genus Brevundimonas; species Brevundimonas sp. Root1423. Next base: position 167,806 of record NZ_LMFL01000012.1, on the reverse strand, counting down.
TTCGATCGCGGCGGTGGTGACGGGCGGAGCCTCGGGTCTGGGCGAGGGGACGGCCCGGGCCATCGCGGCCACGGGCGCGAAGGTCGCCCTGTTCGACATGAACGCGGAGAAGGGCGAGGCGATCGCGAAGGAGATCGGCGGCGTCTTCTGTCTGGTGGACGTGACTGACGACGTCTCGGTCGCCGCCGGCTTCGAAAAGGCCCGCGCCGCCCACGGGCAGGAGCGCCTGACCGTCAACTGCGCCGGCATCGCCACGGGCCAGAAGACCGTCAGCCGCAAGAAGGACACCGGCGAGATCCGCGCCCACGACATGGCCCAGTTCGAACGCACCGTGCGGGTCAATCTGTTCGGCACCTTCCGCGTCCTGTCGCAGTCGGCGGCGGGCATGGTCACGCTGGAGCCCATGGCCGACGGCGAGCGCGGCCTGATCGTCAACACCGCCTCGGTGGCGGCGCAGGACGGCCAGATCGGCCAGGCCGCCTATTCGGCGTCCAAGGGCGGCGTCTACGCCATGACCCTGCCGATCGCCCGCGACCTCGCCCAGGAAGGCGTCCGCTGCAACACCATCCTGCCCGGCATCATGTGGACGCCGATGATGGCCGGCATGGACCAGAAGGTGCAGGACGCGCTGGCCGCCATGATCCCCTTCCCCAGCCGTCTGGGCACGCCGGCGGACTACGCCTCGCTGGTGCTGGAGCTGGCCCGCAACGTCTACATCAACGGCGAATGCATCCGGCTGGACGGGGCTATTCGTCTGGCGCCTCGTTAAAGGGCGCTACCGCCCGCGACGCGGTCACTCGCTGCTTGAGCGCGATTTGGCGGAATTTCTGGCGGAAGGGGCTTGCGAGAAGAGCGGACGCTCCGCTATACGCCCGCCTCCGACTGAAGTGCGGGCGTAGCTCAGTGGTAGAGCACAACCTTGCCAAGGTTGGGGTCGAGAGTTCGAATCTCTTCGGGGCTGTGCAACGCAGCCGCTCATCCGCCCAGATGCGCGGGTCATACTCGACCTTCAGGCCGACAAGGTTGGCGCAGCGACGACCACCGGGCACCGAGGCGGAACAGCGCGTCCGGCCGCGGGCCTCGATCCAGGTATCGATGACCTCGGGCTCGACGCTGAAATAGCCCGCCAATGCGGTGTTCTGATCCGGGTCTGACGCGATCTTCTCGATCAGGCCGATCCAGACATTGCCCATCTCCCTGATAAACTCTTCCGGCGTCTGCACGCCCCGATAGGGCGGCGGGGCAGCTTTGCGGTTAACCATTAAGACCCTCCGCGAGCGAAGCGCCCGCGGGCAGAACATGTTCCCGTTCGCGGAACATATTGATGCGGGACGGCTTTCCGGCCCATGAGCGCTGCGCAAATGACCCCCGAAGAGATCGACCTCGACCGACAGTGGAGGGCGAGGTTCGGACAGCCCTTGCCGATGTTGGGTTGCGCCGACATCGTCCGTCGCATCCTGCTGGCCACCGCGGAGTCCGACGCGTCCCTGAAGGCGGCCTGAGCGCGCCGATGAGATATCCCGGTACGCCGGACGGTCGATATTTCGTTGTCAGGGGTCGACTGTGGCGATCATCAAACCCGGCCCTGTCCGCGGCGGAACGCGACAGGCTCGTCCACGAACTGATGAGCGCGCGTCAGGCCGTTCGCACCGCCCTGCGCGCCGGAACCGGTCTGGCCGAGGCGCGGTCGCGGGTGGACAGGGCGAAGGTGGCGCTGGGTGAACGCGGCCCGGTCTGGTGGACCGACGGCGCGCCCGACCTGAACCGGCGCATGGCGCGAAACACCGTCTATGCCGACTGGTTCTCGGATCTCGACGCCGAACCCTCGAGCGGAGAGGCCTGAAGGCCGACGACGTTGTCAGTTCGAGTCAGGCGCGGCAAGCTCCCTTCGGGGAGCTGACACATGGCCAGAACTGCGGACTTCAGACCGGCGGAGGGGCATCGGCTCGACGCCTTCGTCGATGCGGCCTTCGCCTTCGCCGTGTCGCTGCTGATCATCGCCGGCGGCGAACCGCTGGCGTCGTTCGCCGACCTGACGCGCGCGCTGATGAGGATTCCCGCCTTCCTCGGCGGTTTCGCCCTGCTGGTCATGTTCTGGCTGGCCCACCGCACATGGTCGGCGCTGGAGCCGCGGCGCGACGGCCGCGCGACCCTGCTGAGCCTCGCCATCGTCTTTTCCGTGCTGGTCTTCGTGTTTCCGTTGCGGCTGTTGATCGAGACGGCGGCGCATTTCCTGGCGGTCGGCTGCCGGGTGCGGGTCTGATCACCAGCTTCGGCGAGCTGGGGCTGACGTATCTGATCTACGGGCTGGGCTTCGCGATCCTGTCGGTGCTGTTCGCCCTGCTGTTCCGGCAGGCCGGGGCCACCATCGATCCGGAGGATGCGGTGCGGCGGCGGGCCGCGTTCGAATGGACGCGGACGTGGGCCCTGGCGGCGACGACGGGGGTCCTGTCCGGCCTGATCGCCCTGACGCCCGCGCTCAGGGCCGCGCCCTGGCTTCCGGGCGTCACCTACTGGCTGATTCCCGCGGGGATCGGCCTGTTCGCACTGATCGACCGGCGTCGCGCGCGGGCAGGCTGAACAGATCGCCTTGAGGGCGAAAGCGGGCTGGCCCGGTTCGCCGTTTGCAAGGTATCTGCCGAACCGGCGCGCGTGCGCCAGAACGGGACAGTCAGGTCGCATGTTTCTCGAAGGCCAGGTCAACTGGATGTGGGTCTGGGCCGCCGTCGCGGCCTTCGGATGGGTCGTGGCCGTGGCCGCGATCTTCTCCGCCCTGCACAGCGGCGCCCAGCACGGCAGCGCCTCGGACCAGCTCGATCTGATACAGCGCATGGCCGAGGACTCGCAGAAGCGGCTGTCCGAGACGCTGAACGCCATCCCGGTGGCCATGGTCGAGACCGACAAACAGGGCAAATTCGTCTTCGCCAACCGCGCGGCTCACCAGCTGCTGGGCCGCAAGGACGCCGAGCTGATCGGCCTGCGCTTCCATTCTGCGACATGGGGCATCACCTTCCCGGACGGCCGCCCGGTGCCGCCCGACCTGCTGCCCAGCGCCCGCGCGCTGCGGGGCCAGACCGTCCGGGGGTTCCAGCATCTGCTGGCCAACCCCGCCGCGCGCCGCAAGATGCTGGTCTCGGTCACGGCCATGCCGATCGAGAACGAACTGGGCCAGATCACCGGCTCGATCGCCGCCATCGTCGAGAGCGAAAGCCTGCAGACGCCTGAAAACACCGTGCCCGGGCCGGCCTTCACGCCTCCCGCGCCCGCCGTGACGCATGACGGACTCACCCGGCGGGTGTTCGACGCCGCATCCAGCGCCCTGATCGTCATCGATCCGGACGGGCAGGTGCGTGAAGCCAACCGCACCGCCCTGCTGCTTCTGGGCCGCGAAACCGCCGCAGGCGATTTCGTCGACCAGTTCCTCGCCGGGGACGAACGGGTCGAGGCCCGGCAGACGCTGCGCGCCGCCCTGTCGGCGCCGGCGGGCGAGGCAGAGCCCATCCAGTCCCGGAGCGGCGGCGCAGAGGGCGTGCGCTGGTCCATCCTGCCGCTGACCGCCGCCGACGGAACCGTCGACGCCCTGCTGCTGGCCGGCGAGCGCGGCGAGGCCGCGCCCCATGCTGAGGACGCCGCCGCGTCCGCGGTGGAGAGCATCCCCACCACCGAACCCTCGTCCGAGATCGATGCTTTGCGCGTCGAGGCCGCCGCCGCGCGATTGCAGGCCGATGAGGCGCTGGCCGCCGCCGCCGCCGCGCGCGAGGAAGCCCAGACCGCCCGCGCCGCGGCGCTGAAAGCCGAACAGGACGCCGAGGCCCGGCTGCAGGGCGGACGCCGGATGGAGAACGTCGGCCGCCTGACGGGCGGGCTGGCGCATGATTTCAACGCCCTGCTGGGTGTCATGACCGGCGCGCTGGACATGATGCTGCGTCAGGCCGACGACCCCGTCCGCGTACGCCGAATCGGTCAGGCCGCCCTGTCGGCGGGCCAGAAGGGCGAACTGCTGACGCGTCGCCTGACCGCCTTCTCGCAGGGCGACGACGAACCGGTGCTGCGCGTGCTGGACGCCGGGGTGCTGCTGCGCGGCATGGAAACGCGGTTGCGCGCCATGGCCGGGCCGGGCGTGGACCTGATGATCGAGGGGCCGTCGACCGACGCCCCGGTGCGGCTGGATCCCGTCGCCTTCGAGGGAGCTGTCAGCGGGCTGACCCGCAACGCCGTGGACGCTGTCGACGGGCAGGGCTCGGTCGCCGTGCGTCTGGAGGTTCTGCTGGAAGGCGGGGTCCGTCTGAGCGTGCGCGACAGCGGGCCGGGCATGGATCGTGATCTGGCCGCGCGTGCGGTCGAACCCTTCTTCACCACCCGCGAGGGCGCAGCGGGTCTGGGTCTGTCGCAGGCCTATGCCTTCTCACGCCAGTCGGGCGGGGTCCTGTCGATCGACAGTGCGCCGGGCGAGGGCGCCGAAGTCTCCATCACCCTGCCGAACGCCGGCTGACACCCGCCTCTTTTGCGCTTCCGGCAGACCGTTGTAAGGTTAACGGGAGTGGGGAGGCTCGAAATGAAACTGTTGCGTCTGATCGTTGTGCTGGCGGTGCTGGGTTATGCCGGATGGCTGGCCTGGCCATTCATTTCACCGCTGGTCGAGGGGTCCGCTGCGGCGGCGCGCGTCGGAGAGGCGCTGCCCGCCGGTGAAGCGTTCGGGGTCCTGCCCGTCTGGGTCCTGTGGGCTGGCGCGATCGGCCTGTATCTGGTGGCCGCCCTGATGCTGGGAGCGGGCAATACCCGGGCCGCCGTCGCCTATTTCCTCGCCTTCGCCGCCGACGTGGTCCTGCGTCTGGCGATCAACGGAGAGGGCGAGATTTCCGCCCGCTCCGCCGGTCCCACGACCATGGCGGCGCCCGAGGCGGTCCAGAACCTGCCGGTCGAACCGGTCTGGCTGGTGCTGGGCGCCCTGTTCCTGCTCGGCGTGCTGGTCATCGTCGCCAGCCGTCGCATCCGGCGCAAGCGCACGGCGGGCCAGCTCAACTTCTGACGACTGTTCGAGGGAGGTCGCCGCGCCTATATGCGGCGGCGCGGTTGACGCTCGCGAGCGGCGCCGTCAGGTTCCGCGCGCCTCCCCGCGCCCATACAGACGAGAGACCCCATGGCCGAGACCCCCAGCACCTATGACGTCGTCATCATCGGCGGCGGACCGGGCGGGTATAATGCGGCGATCCGCGCCGGCCAGCTGGGGCTGAAGGCCGCCTGCATCGAGATGCGCGAGACCCTGGGCGGGACCTGCCTGAATGTCGGCTGCATGCCGTCAAAGGCCCTGCTGCACGCCTCGGAACTGTTCGAGGCGGTGACGAAGGAGTTCCCGACGCTCGGCATCGACGTCGGGACGCCGAAGCTGAACCTCGGCCAGATGATGAGCCAGAAGGCCGACAGCGTCGGAGCGCTGACCAAGGGCATCGAATTCCTGTTCAAGAAGAATAAGGTCGAGTGGATCAAGGGCCGCGGCCGCATCGCGGGCAAGGGTCAGGTCGAGGTGACCGGCGCCGACGGTTCGAAGACGACGCTGGCCGCGAAGAACATCGTCATCGCCACCGGCTCGGAGCCGACGCCGCTGCCCGGCGTGGCGTTCGAGGACGGCAAGGTGGTGGACTCGACCGGCGCCCTGTCGCTGCCGGCGGTGCCGAAGCATCTGATCGTCGTCGGCGCGGGCATCATCGGCCTTGAGCTGGGCTCGGTCTGGCGTCGTCTGGGGGCGCAGGTGACGGTGGTCGAGTTCCTCGACCGCATCACCCCCGGCATGGACAAGGACGTGGCGACCGCCTTCCAGCGCGCCCTGACCAAACAGGGCATGACCTTCAAGCTGGGCGCCAAGGTCACCGCCGCGAAAACCGGCAAGGACGGGGTCGAGCTGACCGTCGAGCCGGCCGCGGGCGGAACGGCCGAGACGCTGAAGGGCGACGTGGTCCTGGTGGCCATCGGCCGGCGCCCCTACACCGAGGGTCTGGGGCTGGAGACGGTCGGGGTGGAGGCGGACAAGCGTGGCTTCGTGGCCGGCGATCACTTCAAGGTCGCGGACGGCGTCTGGGTGATCGGCGACGTGACCCACGGTCCGATGCTGGCGCACAAGGCCGAGGAAGACGCCGTGGCGGTGATCGAACTGATCGCGGGCAAGGCCGGGCACGTCGACTACGATCTGGTGCCCAGCGTGGTGTACACCGCGCCGGAAGTGGCCTGGGTCGGCAAGACCGAGGACCAGCTGAAGGCCGAGGGCGTGGCCTACAAGGCGGGGAAATTCCCGTTCACGGCCAACAGCCGCGCCAAGATCAATCACGAGACCGACGGCTTCGTGAAGGTGCTGGCCGACGCGGCGACCGACCGGATTCTGGGGGTCCACATCCTCGGCCCGCAGGCCGGCGAGATGATCGGCGAGGCCTGCGTGGCCATGGCTTTCGGCGGATCGTCGGAAGACGTCGCCCGCATCTGCCATCCGCACCCGACCCGGTCGGAGGCCGTCAAACAGGCGGCCATGGGCGTCGAGGGCTGGACGATGCAGGCCTGACCGGGGGCCGTCAGACGTCCGGGATCTCGAGCCGTCGGCTGCTCTGACGGCGCAGGCCGTGGAAGATCACCTCATTGGCCGGGAAGTCGAGGGTCACCTCGCGGAACCGACCCAGCAGGTCCGCGCCGACCAGCAGGGCGGGCCGCCCGGCGAGACCCAGCGTCTCGAAGCAATGCAGGTCGGCGAACAGCATGGGCGTAGGGCCCAGCCGCTGCGGCCCGAACCGGAGGTCGTCGACCATGGCCAGGTCGGCGCTCAGGCTCTGGCCGGTCACGCCGTAGATGGGCACTTCGCGGGCGACCCGTCCGCCGTCCCGCCGCCGCGCCGCCGCGGCCCGCCGCAGCGCCAGATTGCCGATCGAATACTGCGCTCCGCTGTCGATGAAGGCCGCGGTCGGCTGACCGTCCACGCTGATCTGGGTCATGATCATCTGGCCGTAGCGGCTGCGCACCGACCGCATGCCGACGCGGCGCAAACGCGAGCCGGTGGCCATGTCCCCGCCCATGAGGACCGTAACGCCGCGGACGCTCAGGCTGGCCGAGCGGCGGGCGACGTTGAACTTGAGCCGGAAGCGATCCAGCACATCCAGGCCGATCAGGCCGTCAGCGCCCAGCTGATCACGCGGGAAGACCGGGCAGGCCAGGTCGCGGAATCCCAGTCCGCTGAGCTGAAGCCGGTCGATCGCCACGCTGCGGGTCACCCGGGCTTCCGTGATCCCGTGGACCAGGACCGAGTCCAGCGGTCGAAGGTTCAGCCGGTCCGCCAGTGTGTCGGCGACCGAGGTCGTGCCCGCACCCGTGTCGATCACGAAGGTGAACGGCCCCTGGTTGTCGACGAAGACCGCCGCCCCGACACGGGTGAAAAGGTTGCTCAGCAGCTGGATGGGCCGGTCGTCGACCAGCGCCTCCACGGGGTCCTGTGCGGCCGCGGGCCCGGCTGGAAGGGCCAGAGCCCCCAGTCCGGCCAGCAAGACGCGTCGGTCCAGGCCTGTCATGCAGTTCACGCTCCGCGCCGCCTCCCCAGCGGATGGACCGTCACTGTAAGCGCGCTCAGAGGAGCCTGACCAGCCCGTCGGGCTCAGCGGCGGGGGTGGGCGGCGGAATATGCGTCCAACAGGTGTTTTGCGTCGACGGCGGTGTATTTCTGGGTGGTCGACAGGCTGGCGTGGCCCAGCAATTCCTGGATGGCGCGCAGGTCCGCCCCGGCGCCCAACAGGTGGGTGGCGAAGCTGTGGCGCAGGGCGTGCGGCGTGGCCGAGGCCGGCAGGCCCAGCCGGCCGCGCAGCCTCTGCACCATGGCCTGCACATGTCGCGGCGTCAGGGGACCGCCGCGCCGCGCCCGAAAAAGGGCGTCGCCGGGCTCGAGCGGAAACGGCTGCAAGGCCAGATAGGCGTCCACCGCCGTGCGTACGGCGGGCAGGACCGGGGCCAGCCGGGTCTTGCCGCCCTTGCCGGTGATACGCAGGGTTTCGGGCACGGGGGCGTCGGCGCGGGTCAGCGACAGGCCCTCCGAAATGCGCAGGCCGCAGCCGTAGAGCAGGGTCAGCACGGCGCGGTCGCGCGCGGCCTCCCACGGTTCGGCGTCGGGGTCGGCGTCCGGCTCCTGCATCAGGCCGCGGGCCTGATCCTCGCTGACCGGCCGGGGCAGGGAGGCCTTGATGCGAGGACCGCGCACCAGCGCCAGCTGCGGCGCGGGCGTGCCGCAGCGGCGATCGAGGAAGGCGTGGAAGGCGCGGATGGCCGACAGGGTCTGGCTGATCGAGCGCGCCGCCAGCGGATGATCGCCGCTGCGCCGCTCGGCCAGATGAGCCCGGACCTCGGCGGCGGTGACGGTTCCCAGATCGGACAGACGCTGGGGCCCGCCGCGATGGCTCTGCAGGAAGGCGAGATAGGTCCGGCCGATGCGGCCATAGGCTTCCAGCGTATTGGCGGCCAGACGGCGTTCGTGGGCCAGATGCTCCAGCCAGGCCGAGAGGGCCTCGTCGGCGTTCAGCTGAGGATCGGCCATCGTTCGGCGGTCCGTTCCACCACCCGGGCGATGAAGGCCACCAGCTCGCAGCCCATGGTGGGGGCGAAGCCGTCTTCCTCGGGCGAGCCGAACCTCGGCCGCGCCGAACAGGTTCAGGCCGTCGAAATTGGGTCCCAGCCAGGTCAGGCCGTGGTCGCCCAGCAGGGCGTCGACGCCGCCGGCCTCGAGCCCGCGCCAGCCGAAGGGCACGCCGCCGGGCTTCTCAAGGGCGATGGCGGCGCCGGCCAGACCAAACCGCCCCTGCGCCACCGCGTCGAGACGGCGGGCGAGGTCTGAAGGATTGCGCGCTTCCATAAGGTCGAGGGCCGCGACATGGGTCTGGGTCTGGGCGGCGAAGTTGGCGCGGGCGATGGACTCGATCCGCTTGCGGGCGTCAGCCTCGCGCTCGGCGACTTCTTCCAGCCGGGTCAGGGCCGCGCGGCCGAACTCCACGACGTTGCGGCCGTGGGGCTTGAGCCCGATCTCTTCCAGCAGGGAGCGGTCATCCAGCAGGATCTGGGCGTTGGCCTGCAGCCACGCGCGGACCTCCGGCCAGTGCGGCTCTTCCGGCTTGGACGAGAGGTCAGGCGAAACGCTCACAAACCTCTCCTCGAGGCATCAGCTACAGAATGGACTGACCGGTCTTGCCCCAGTCCGCCAGGAAAGCATCAAGCCCCTTGTCGGTTAACGGGTGTTTGACCAAGGCCTTGAAAACGTCGGCCGGGATGGTCGCAGCGTCGGCTCCCGCCACGGCGGCGGCGCTGACATGGGACGGATTACGGAGCGACGCGGCCAGAATCTGCGTGTCGAAGCCGTGCACGTCGTACAGGACCCGGATCTCCTCCAGCAGGGCGATGCCGTCGGCGCCGTGGTCTTCCAGCCGGCCCACGAAGGGCGAGATGAAGGTCGCGCCGGCCTTGGCGGCCAGCATGGCCTGTGCGGCCGAGAAGCACAGGGTGACGTTGGTCTTGATCCCCTTGTCGGCGAAGGCGCGCGCGGCGCGCAGCCCGTCCCATGTCAGGGGCAGTTTGACGACCACGTTCGGGGCGATGGCGGCCAGCTTGTCGCCCTCCTTCACCATGGTCTCGAAATCGGTCGCCACGGCCTCGGCGGAGATCGGCCCCTCGACGAGGTCAGACGGCTTGATGCAAAGGTCGNCCCTGAATTCCGAAGGTATTGGTCGCTCGCTTCAGTTTGACGACCACGTTCGGGGCGATGGCGGCCAGCTTGTCGCCCTCCTTCACCATGGTCTCGAAATCGGTCGCCACGGCCTCGGCGGAGATCGGCCCCTCGACGAGGGCGCAAATCTCGGCGATGACCTCGGCGATGTTGCGACCGGATTTGGCGATCAGCGAAGGATTGGTGGTGACGCCGTCCACCATGCCGGTGGGGACCATGTCCTTGATGACGGCGACGTCGGCTGTGTCGAGGAAGAGTTTCATGACCGTCTCTCTAGCGGAGCGGACACGGCGGTGAAAGTCGCCAGCGTCCTCATCCCCCTGCCGGTGCCCGAGGCCTTCGACTACGAGGTCCCCGANCATGACCGTCTCTCTAGCGGAGCGGACACGGCGGTGAAAGTCGCCAGCGTCCTCATCCCCCTGCCGGTGCCCGAGGCCTTCGACTACGAGGTCCCCGAAGGCATGGACGTGGCGCGTGGGGATCAGGTCGCGGTGCCGCTGGGGCCGCGGCTGATGCGGGGCATTGTGTCCGAGGCGCGCGAGACGACGGGCTCGAACCGGCGGCTGAAGGCGATCGATCATGTGCTGGACGATCCGCGCCTGCCCGAACGCACCGTGGACTTTGTCGAATGGGCCGCGCGCTGGACGCTGAGCGCCCCGGGCGAGATGGCGGCGACGGCGCTGAAGGGCCTGCGGGCGCCGAAGCCACGGCCCGAGCGGCGCGTGCGGCGTGTGGGCGAAAACGTCCCGGCCCGGCCGACGGCGGCGCGGACGGCGGTGCTGGAGGCGCTGGGCCAGCGGTCCATGCCGGGTCCCGATCTGGCGCGGGCGGCCAATGTGTCGTCAGGCGTGGTGAAGGGGCTGGTCGACGAGGGGGTGCTGGAAGTCATCGAGATCGAGGCGGTCGCGGCTTTCGACGCGCCGGTCCCGGATCACGCCCCGGCGAAGCTAAACCCCGATCAGGCGGCGGCGGCGCATGAGATGGCCGAGGCGACGGCGAAGGGCGGTTTCGCGCCCTTCCTGCTGGACGGCGTTACCGGCTCGGGCAAGACCGAGGCTTATCTGGAGGCGGCGGCGCGGACGCTGAAGGCCGATCCGAAGGCCCAAATCCTGATCCTGCTGCCCGAGATCGCCCTGACCCAGGCCCTGATCGCCCGGATCACCGACCGCTTCGGCGCGGCTCCGGCCGAGTGGCATTCCGGCGTCGCTCCTCCTCGCAGAAGGCAGGTGTGGGAGGCGGTCATCGCCGGCCGCTGCAACATCGTGGTCGGGGCCCGTTCGGCCCTGTTTCTGCCCTACGCCAACCTGCGGCTGGTCATCGTGGACGAGGAGCACGACGGCTCGTTCAAACAGGAAGAGGGGCTGGTCTATCACGGCCGCGACCTGGCCGTGGCGCGGGCGCGGATCGAGGGGGCGACGGTGGTGCTGGCCTCGGCGACGCCATCGCTGGAGACGCTGTGGAATGCGCATCAGGGCCGCTACTGCTGGCTGAAGCTGGCGGCGCGGCACGGGGCGGCGGTGCTGCCGGACGTGTCCCTGCTGGACCTGCGCCAGAATCCGCCCGATCCCCAGACCTGGCTGTCGCAGCCGCTTCGCGAGGCTATCGGCGAGACGCTTCAGCGCGGGGAACAGACCCTGCTGTTCCTGAACCGCCGGGGCTATGCGCCCGTGGTGCTGTGCCGGGTCTGCGGGCATCGGCTGACGGCGCCGGACACCGACAGCTGGCTGGTCGAGCATCGCTACACCGGGCGGCTGATCTGCCACCTGACGGGCTTCTCCATGATCCGGCCCAAGCATTGTCCGGCGTGCGGGGCAGAAGATTCTCTGGTCTCGGTCGGCCCCGGGGTCGAACGGGTCGAGGAGGAGGTGCGCCAGCTGTTCCCGCAGGCGCGGACGGCGGTGTTCAGCAGCGACACGGCGCCTGACGCGAAATCAGCGCGCGCCTTGATCCAGAGCATGGCCGACGGTGAGATCGACATTCTGGTGGCGACGCAGGCCGCGGCCAAGGGCCACAACTTTCCGCATCTGACGCTGGTGGGGGTGGTGGACGCCGACCTCGGCCTGCGCGGCGGCGACCTGCGCGCGGCCGAACGGACCTTCCAGCTGTTGACCCAGGCCACGGGCCGGGCGGGGCGGGCGGACAAGCCGGGACGGGCGATCCTGCAGACCTGGACGCCGGAACATCCGGTGCTGATGGCGCTGGCGGCGGGGGACCGCGACGCCTTCGTTGAGGCCGAGATGGCGGAGCGCGAGGCCGCCTCCCTGCCGCCGCACGGGCGGCTGGCGGCCATCGTCCTGTCCAGCGAGAACGCGGCGGCGGTCGAGAAGGTCGCCCGCGATCTGGCCGAGAACATCCCCAACGCCGAACGGCTGGAGGTTTATGGGCCCGCCGACGCGCCGCTGGCGCTGGTCCGCGGGCGGCGGCGCAAGCGGCTGCTGGTCCGGGCGGACCGGGACGTGGACCTGCAGGGCTTCCTGCGGGCCTGGCTGGCGCGGGTGAAGGTGCCGGGTTCGGTGCGGCTCAGCGTCGACGTGGACCCGTACAGCTTCCTCTAGGGGCGCGGTTCTCCCTCCCCATGAAGGGGAGGGAGAGGCTTACTGGCTTGCCTGCCGCTCGATCAGCCTGATCTCGAACAGGGTCGGCCAGTTCTTGCCGGTGACGAACAGGCGGCGGCCCTCGGGATCCCAGGCGATGCCGTTCAGGACGGCGTCGGTCGGATCGAGCCCGGACCTGTCCGGCATCAAGGCGGCCAGATCGATGACGCCCGTCACCACGCCCGTGGCCGGATCGATGCGGACGATGAAGTCGGTCTGCCAGACGTTGGCGAAGACCTCACCGTCGATCCATTCGAGCTCGTTCAGCTGACCGAGCGGGCGTCCGCCGAGGGTGACTGGCACCCGGCCGGTCTCGGTCAGGGTCTGCGGATCGAAGAAGCGCAGGGCGGGCGTGCCGTCGGACAGAATCAGCCGGGTGGCGTCATGGGTCAGGCCCCAGCCCTCGCCGGAGTAGGTAAACTCGCCCTTCGGCTCGAGCGTCACCGGATCCCAGATGAAACCCTCTCCGCCCTTCCACGTCAGGGTCAGCAGGCGGTCGCCGACGGCAGTCAGTCCCTCGCCGAACAGGGACGGATCCAGTTCGCGCTTCTGAATGACGGCGCCGTCCTCAATCCGGACCCGGCGGACGGTCGAGGGAGACCGGCCGGTGCTTTCAAGCAGTTCGCCGTTCCGGAACTCCAGCCCCTGGGTGAAGGCGCCGGCGTCGTGCGGATACCGGCGGACGACCTCGAAGTCGTAGATGCGGACCGGGGCTGCGGAGGGGGCTTGGGTGGGAACGGGCGGGGCGGTCGTCTGCGCCGCCGCCGGCAGGGGCGTCAGCAGCGCGATAAAGGCAAGGACGACCGCCCGCATGGTCACACTCCCGGTTCGGCCGTTTCGGCCTTGTTCAGTTCGGCCTGCCGCGCCGCCAGCGCCGCCTGCTTTCTCGCCGACGCATTGCGTCCCAGCATGTTCAGCCCCTCGATCAGGGCCGAGAAGGCCATGGCGACGTAGATATAGCCCTTGGGCACATGGACGCCGAATCCGTCTGCGATCAGCACCATGCCGATCATCAGCAGGAATCCGAGCGCCAGCATGACGATGGTCGGGTTCTTGTCGATGAAATTCGCCAGCGGGTCCGAGGCGACCAGCATGACGCCGACGGCGATGATCACGGCGACCATCATGATCGGCACGTGATCGGTCATGCCGACGGCGGTCAGGATGGAGTCGATGGAGAAGACGAGGTCCAGAAGGATGATCTGGCCGATGGCCGCGCCGACGTTGTTGATGACGGCGGTGGTCTTCTTCTTCTCCAGCATGTCGTCGCTGACGGCGGGGTCGACGGCGTGGTGAACCTCGGTCGTCGCCTTCCAGACGAGGAACAGGCCGCCCGCGATCAGGATCAGGTCGCGCCAGCTGAACTCCATGTCCCAGCCTGCGCCGGACCCGAAATCAAAGACGGGCTGCGTCAAACCGACGATCCAGCCGATCGTGGCCAACAGGCCCAGACGCATGATCAGGGCCAGACCGATGCCGATCCGGCGGGTGCGCTGACGGTGTTCGGGCGGAAGCTTGTTCGACAGGATCGAGATGAAGATCAGATTGTCGATGCCGAGCACCACTTCCATGATCACCAGGGTGATCAGGGCGGCCCAGGCGGCGGGGTCGGTCAGAAGGTGGGCGATGGAGTCGAACATGCGGGTCCCTGAGCAGCTTTGCCGTGTTCTAACGCACAGTTGGCGGATCGGGTCACGGAGTCGGCGCGTCGGATTGTCGCCGGGGCGGCAGACGGCTCTGGACCCGGCCTCCGGGCTCGCCTAGCCAAGAGGCAACTGCATTTATCTTGTCAGGTGACGCGTGCCCTCAGGTCTTGCCGCCCTTCTCGACGACGTCGCCGCCATCGCCAAGATGGCGGCGGCCTCGGTCGACGACGTCTCCGCCGCCGCCGGCCGCGCCAGCATGAAGGCCGCCGGCGTGGTGGTCGACGACGCTGCGGTGACGCCGGGCTACGCCATGGGCTTTTCGCCCCAGCGCGAGCTGCCGATCATCGGCAAGATCGCCCTCGGGTCCTTGAAGAACAAATTCCTGATCCTGCTGCCGGGGGCGCTGCTGATCAGCGCGTTCGCGCCCTGGGCCCTGACGCCGCTGCTGATGGCCGGCGGCGCCTATCTCTGTTTCGAGGCGTCCGAGAAGATATGGGAGAAGGTGGCGGGCCACGACGATGGCGAGACCACGCCGGACGAGCTGGCCCTGTCGTCCGAGGAGCAGGAAAAGAAGATGGTGGGGTCGGCGATCCGCACCGACCTGATCCTTTCGGCCGAGATCACCGCCATCGCCCTGGCCGATCTGTCCTCACGCCCGCTGGCGACCCAGGCGGCGGCCCTGGCCGTGGTCGGCCTGCTGATCACCGTGGCGGTCTATGGGGCCGTGGCCCTGATCGTGAAGATGGACGACATCGGCCTGCACCTGGCCCAACGGCCCTCGGCGCCCGAGCGCGCGCTTGGCAGGGGCCTCGTCCACGCCATGCCGATCGTGCTGACCGGGTTGGCGACGATCGGAACCGTCGCCATGCTGTGGGTCGGCGGCGGGATTCTGGTCCACGGCCTGCATGAATACCATCTCGATCTCCTGCCTGACCTGATCGAGGGTCTGGCGCACGCCGCCGGGAGCGTCCCGGTGATCGGTCCCGTGACGGGATGGCTGGCGACGGCGGCGGCCTCGGCGGTCGTCGGTCTCGTCGTCGGTGGCGTCATCGTGGCGATCATGCATGTGATCCCGGGCCGCAAGCACGCCGCCCACTGACGGGGTGCGGCAATCCGACGGTCCTTGAGGGGCTGCTTCGGTTGCGGCGGCGGGGGATGGGTGCTATCAGGCGCCCGGCTGAGCCGGAGGGCGCGTCGCAAGACGCGTCCCCGGTGTGCTTTCTTCAAGCATTTCAGGCCTTTGATCGGTGCGCACCCCGCCGCCGGTCGCAACGATTACAGGACGACGGAAGTCGGCGAGCGCTACGCACAGGCGCTGTTCGACCTCGCTGACGAGACGAAGGTTCTGGACGCCGTGCGCGCCGACCTGAAGTCGCTGCGCGCCGCGTGGAACGAGAGCGCCGACCTGCGCCGGCTGGCCACCTCGCCGGTCATGGCGGCTGAAGATCAGCAAAAGGGTCTGGTCGCCATCGCCGACAAGGCGAAGTTCAACGGCGTGACGAAGAATTTCCTCGGCCTGCTGGGCCAGAACGGCCGCTCGGGCGACCTGCCTGCCGTCATGGCCGGCTTCGACCTGCTTTATGCAAAGAAGACGGGCGTCGTCGCCGCCGAGCGCCCAGATGAAATCCATCCAGACCGCGCTCCGCACCTCGCTGGGCAAGGATCCGGAGATGACCGCCCGCGTCGATCCGTCGATCCTGGGCGGTCTGAAGGTCAAGGTCGGCTCGAAACTGTTCGACGCCTCGCTGAAGACCAAACTCGACCAGATGAAGTTCGCGCTCAAGCGCGCCTAACAACCACGCATGCGGCTCCGACGGGGTCGCGCTGACAAGACGATAACAGAGAGCCTGTCATGGACATCCGCGCCGCCGAAATCTCGGCCATCCTCAAGTCGCAGATCGCCAACTTCGGCGTCGAAGCCGACGTGTCCGACGTCGGCCAGGTGCTGTCGGTCGGCGACGGCATCGCCCGCATCCACGGTCTGGACAACGTTCAGGCGGGCGAGATGATCGAGTTCCCGAAAGCCGGCGTGAAGGGCATGGCCCTGAACCTCGAGCGCGACAACGTCGGCGCCGTGATCTTCGGCCAGGACAACCAGATCGCCGAGGGCGACGAGGTCCGCCGCTTGGGCGAGATCGTGGACGTTCCGGTCGGCAAGGGCCTGCTGGGCCGCGTCGTCAACCCGCTGGGCGAGCCGATCGACGGCAAGGGCCCGATCCAGTTCACCGAGCGCCGCCGCGTCGACGTGAAGGCTCCGGGCATCATCCCGCGCAAGTCGGTGCATGAGCCCATGCAGACCGGCCTGAAGGCGATCGACACCCTGATCCCGATCGGCCGCGGCCAGCGCGAGCTGATCATTGGCGACCGTCAGGTCGGCAAGACCGCCGTCGCCATCGACACCATCCTGAACCAGAAGAGCACCAACGCCTCCGCGACCAGCGAAGGCGAGAAGCTGTACTGCATCTACGTCGCCATCGGTCAGAAGCGCTCGACCGTCGCCCAGATCGTCAAGACGCTCGAGGAGCGCGGCGCCCTGGACTACACGATCGTCGTCGCCGCCACGGCGTCGGAGCCGGCCCCGCTGCAGTTCCTGGCCCCGTTCTCGGGCACAGCCATGGGCGAGTTCTTCCGCGACAACGGCATGCACGCCCTGATCGTCTATGACGATCTGTCCAAGCAGGCCGTGGCCTACCGCCAGATGTCCCTGCTGCTGCGCCGTCCGCCGGGCCGCGAAGCCTATCCGGGCGACGTCTTCTACCTGCACAGCCGCCTGCTGGAGCGTTCGGCCAAGCTGAACGAGGACAACGGTTCGGGCTCGATGACCGCCCTGCCGCTGATCGAGACCCAGGCCAACGACGTGTCGGCCTACATCCCGACCAACGTGATCTCCATCACCGACGGCCAGATCTTCCTGGAATCGGACCTGTTCTACCAAGGCATCCGCCCCGCCGTGAACGTCGGCATCTCGGTGTCGCGCGTGGGCTCCTCGGCCCAGATCAAGGCGATGAAGCAGGTCGCCGGCTCCATCAAGGGCGAGCTCGCGCAGTACCGCGAGATGGCCGCCTTCGCCAAGTTCGGCTCGGACCTGGACGCCTCGACCCAGAAGCTTCTGGCCCGCGGCGCCCGCCTGACGGAACTGCTGAAACAGCCCCAGTACTCGCCGCTGACGGTCGAGGAGCAGGTGGTTTCGGTCTACGCCGGCACGCGCGGCTATCTGGACAACGTCGCCGTGGCCGACATCGGCCGCTTCGAGAGCGAGCTGCTGGCCCGCATCCACTCCAAGCACAGCTCCATCATGGACGGCATCCGCACCCAGAAGGCCCTGTCCAAGGAACTGGAAGCCGAGCTGAAGGCCGCCATCGAGGCCTTCGCCAAGACCTTCGCGTAAGACCGACCGGTAGGGATTAGAAGAGCAGCACCGGATGGCAAGCCTCAAGGAAATGCGCAATCGGATCGGAAGCGTGAAAGCCACGCAGAAGATCACGAAAGCCATGCAGATGGTCGCCGCGGCCAAGCTGAAACGCGCCCAGGACCAGGCCGTCGCGGCCCGGCCCTAGCGCCCAAGCTGCTGGCCGGCACGGGTTCGGACAAGAAGCACCTCGTCATCGTCGCCACGGCCGACAAGGGCCTGGCCGGCGGCTTCTCGTCCAACGTGGTCCGCGCCGCGCGTGACCGCATCAACAGCCTGATCGCCGAAGGCAAGGACGTCCGCATCATCGCCGTGGGCCGCAAGTCCCGCGACGGCCTGACCCGGATGTTCGGCGACCGCGTCGTCAAGACCTTCGAACTGTCGGACCACAAGGTCCTCGGCCTGCCGGCCGCCCAGCCGATCGCCGAGCTGGTCGCCAACGAGTTCGAGGCCGGAAACGCCGATGTCGTCACCCTGTTCTACAGCCAGTTCAAGTCGGTGATCTCGCAGGTCCCGACGTCTACGACTACGAGCCTTCCGAGGAGGAAATCCTCGAGACCCTGCTGCCGCGCAACATCACGACCCAGATCCTGGCCTCGATGTACGAGAACCAGGCCGGCTTCTACGGGGCCCAGATGGGCGCCATGGACTCCGCGACGCGCAATGCGGGCGACATGATTTCCGCCCTGACCCTGACCTACAACCGATCCCGCCAGGCGCAGATCACCAAGGAGCTGATCGAGATCATCTCCGGCGCCGAAGCCCTCTGATCTGATCCCCTGACCGAACACGACGACAACGGACCCGCACCGATGACCGACACCACCGCCCCCAAGAAGCCCGCCGCCCGCAAGGCCGCTCCCAAGGCTCCAGCAGCCGCCGCCGCGACCGGCAACGCCGCCTATACGGCCGGCACCGGCGTGGGCAAGATCGCCCAGGTCATCGGCGCCGTCGTCGACGTCGAGTTCGAAGGCCAGCTGCCGGCCATCCTGAACTCGCTGGAAACGACCAACGTCGACCAGAAGACCGGCAAGCCGTTCCGTCTGGTTCTGGAAGTCGCCCAGCACCTGGGTGAGAACATGGTCCGCACCATCGCCATGGACACGACCGAGGGCCTGACCCGCGGCCAGGCCGTGACCGACACCGGCACCTCCATCCTGGCTCCCGTCGGCCCCGGCACGCTCGGCCGCATCATGAACGTCGTCGGCGATCCGATCGACGAGCAGGGCCCGATCAAGACCCAGATGTTCCGCCCGATCCACCGCGAGGCGCCTTCGTTCGAAGAGCAGTCGACCTCGTCGGAAATCCTCGTCACCGGGATCAAGGTTATCGACCTGATCTGCCCCTACACCAAGGGCGGCAAGATCGGCCTGTTCGGCGGCGCCGGCGTGGGCAAGACCGTGACCATGCAGGAGCTGATCAACAACATCGCCAAGGCCTACGGCGGTTATTCGGTTCTGGCCGGCGTGGGTGAACGCACCCGCGAAGGCAACGACCTGTATCACGAGATGATCGAGTCCAACGTGAACGTGGACCCGGCCAAGAACGGCGGCTCGACCGAAGGCTCGAAATGCGCCCTCGTCTACGGCCAGATGAACGAGCCTCCCGGCGCCCGCGCCCGCGTCGCCCTGACCGGCCTGGCCCAGGCCGAGTACTTCCGCGACGAGGAAGGCAAGGACGTGCTGCTGTTCGTCGACAACATCTTCCGCTTCACGCAGGCCGGTTCCGAAGTGTCCGCCCTGCTGGGCCGCATCCCGTCGGCCGTGGGCTATCAGCCGACGCTGGCCACCGAGATGGGCAACCTGCAGGAGCGCATCACCTCGACGAAGAAGGGCTCGATCACCTCGGTCCAGGCCATCTACGTTCCCGCCGACGACCTGACCGACCCGGCCCCCGCCGCCTCGTTCGCCCACCTCGACGCGACGACCGTGCTGAGCCGCGACATCGCCGCCCAGGCCATCTTCCCCGCCGTGGATCCGCTGGACTCCACCTCGCGGATCATGGACCCGCTGGTCATCGGCGACTGGACGAATTGCGCGNACCGTGCTGAGCCGCGACATCGCCGCCCAGGCCATCTTCCCCGCCGTGGATCCGCTGGACTCCACCTCGCGGATCATGGACCCGCTGGTCATCGGCGACGAACACTACCAGGTCGCCCGTTCGGTCCAGGAAGTGCTGCAGCAGTACAAGGCCCTGAAGGACATCATCGCCATCCTCGGCATGGACGAGCTGTCGGAAGAGGACAAGCTGGTCGTCTCGCGCGCCCGCAAGATCCAGCGCTTCCTGTCGCAGCCGTTCTTCGTGGCCGAGCAGTTCACCAACTCGCCCGGCAAATTCGTCGAGCTGGCCGACACGATCCGCTCGTTCAAGGGCATCGTCGCCGGCGAATACGACCACCTGCCGGAAGCCGCCTTCTACATGGTCGGCACGGTTGAAGAGGCCGTCGAGAAGGCCGGCAAGATGGCGGCTGACGCCTGATGGTCGGAAAGCTCCAGTTCTCGCTGGTGGCGCCTGAGCGCGAGGTCTTCAACGGCCTCGTCGATCAGGTCGACGCGCCGGGCGTCGAGGGCGACTTCGGCGTTCTGGCCGACCACGCCCCCTTCATGACCGCCCTGCGCGAAGGCGTGGTCACGGTCATCGACGGCGGTTCGCGCCGCCAGTTCGAGGTCCACGGCGGCTTCGCCGACGTGACCCCGGCCGGCCTGACCATCCTGGCCGAACAGGCCTCGGAAGTGGCCGCCGCCTGATCTATCCGGTGACGGGCGCGGCTTGAACCGCCGCTGCCCTGTCCCACATTGCAATCCAGAGGCCACGTCCTCCCCTGTCTTCCGGACGGGGTTCAAGTCCGGGACGGCCCGGCCCTTTGCAAGGAGGGCCGCATTCCATGGCCTGGATCTATCTGCTCATCGCCGGACTGCTGGAAGTCGTCTGGGCGTATTCGATGAAACAGTCCGCGGGCTTCACCCGTCTGTGGCCCAGCGTGGTGACCCTGATCACCATGGGCGTCAGCTTCGGCCTGCTGTCGATCTCGATGAAGACCCTGCCGCTGGGCACGGCCTATATGGTCTGGACCGGGATCGGGGCGGTGGGCGCCTTCATCGTCGGGGTCGCCTTTCTCCATGAGCACATCAGCCCGGCGCGCATCGTCGCCGCCCTGCTGATCGTCTCGGG
Source organism: Brevundimonas sp. Root1423 (assembly GCF_001426805.1). Taxonomy (NCBI): domain Bacteria; kingdom Pseudomonadati; phylum Pseudomonadota; class Alphaproteobacteria; order Caulobacterales; family Caulobacteraceae; genus Brevundimonas; species Brevundimonas sp. Root1423. Next base: position 147,250 of record NZ_LMFL01000012.1, on the reverse strand, counting down.
TCTGGTTTTGATGAAGCTGGCCCCGGCGCACTGAGGGCCGGGTTCCACCCGGTCGCGGGTCCGGTCGCGGCATGGTAGTCGTCGGCCATGACCCTTCCTGACATGCTCGGCGTCTTCGGCGTCCTTCTGATCCTCGCGGCCTATGCCGGGGCGACGATGACAAGCCGGCTGGACCCGGCAAAGGCGCCTGCCCTGCTGCTCAATCTGACCGGCGCCCTGCTGATCCTGCTGTCGCTGTATTTCGACTTCAACCTGTCGGCTGTGCTGATGGAGGGGTCCTGGGCGCTGGTGTCGGCCGCCGGTCTGGTCCGGCTGGCGCTGGGTATCCCGCGAAAGCTGCCATAATCTTCGCGGCCTGATCCGGAGGCTGCCATGCTGGAACTGCGTCCCAACTGCGAGTGCTGCGATCGCGACCTGCCGTCCGACAGCGCCGACGCCCGCATCTGCACCTTCGAATGCACCTTCTGCGCCGCCTGTGTGGACGGGGTGCTCAAGGGCGTCTGTCCCAACTGCGGCGGCGGCTTCGTGGCGCGCCCGATCCGGCCAGCGCATCTGATGACGAAATATCCCGCCTCGACGACGCGGGTGCTGAAGCCTCGGGGCTGCGCGGCGGCCTAGACCACCAGCGGCGTGAACACGGCCACAACCTGCTCATAGACGTTGCGCTTGAACGGCACGATCAGATCGGGCGCTTCCGACAGGGCGCCCCAGCGCCAGGCGTCGAACTCGATGTCGCCATGGGCTTCCAGATCGATCTCGGACTCCTCGCCGGTGAAGCGGAAGGCGAACCAGCGCTGCTTCTGCCCGGCCCATCCGCGCGCGGCCTTGGTCCCGCCGTAGCCTTCCGGGAAGTCGTAGACGATCCAGTCCTCGGTCGAGGCGATCAATTCGGCGGAGGTGACGCCGGTCTCTTCGCCCAGCTCGCGGCGGGCGGCGGTCTCCAGATCCTCGCCGTCGTCGACGCCGCCCTGGGGGAACTGCCAGTTATGCGGACCCTCTGTCCCGGCGCGCCGCCCGTACCAGACCCGGCCGTCCGGATGGAACAGCACGACGCCGACGTTGGGGCGGTAGCGGGAGAGGTCAGGGAACGTCATCCGCCCGCCTTAGCAAGCAAGGATGCGGTCGCGCTACCGTCCCGGGCGTTGGGTCATCGCGCTCGCGGGGGCGAGTTGCAGCCCACGGGCTTCGAGTTCCGAGGTCCAGCGCGCCACGGCCTCGACCGTCACCGGATAGCTGAAGCCCGTACCCATGGCCTGTCCGCGGCCCTTGGCGAGGGCTTCCAGCGCGTTCAGCTGGCCCACGATGGCGGCGGGGGTCTGTTGCTCGTCGATGACGCGGTTGGCGCTGGCGCGGGCCCAGGCGCCCGGCCGGCGGCTCATCGAGCCGTCGTCGAGGAAGGCGACGCCGCGCTGGCGCAGGATGCCGAGGAAGGCGTTCATGCCCGCGTCCGAGGTCGCGAACCGGTCGCCCATATAGTTGGTCACGCCGAAATAGCCGGTGGCCCGGCCCAGCAGCCAGTTCATCTTCGACTGCAGGTCGGCCGGCGAGCCCGAGGACAGCAGGGTGTAGGGGCCGGGGTCGTTGTCGGGATAGCCGGTGGGCTCCATCGGCATTTCCAGCATGACCTCATGGCCCTGGGCCCGGGCCAGGTCGATCCAGGTCTGCAGGCCCTCGGCATAGGGGACGAAGCTCAGCGTCACCTCGGCGGGCAGGCGTTCGATGGCGGCGCGGGTGGTGACGGCGTTCAGGCCCAGACCGCCGACGATCAGGGCGACGCGCGGCCGGCCGTTCGAGCGGAACGGGCGGGCATAGGCCTGGGCCGGCACGCGGCCGTCGCTGGCGATGGTCGGCAGGGGGCCGTTCGGACCGGGCTGGCTCAGCCCGGCGATGGGGGCGGCGGGAAGCGGCGAGGCCGCGACGCGCGGTGCGGTGACGGGGGCGCCGTTGCCTGAAACGGTGGCGCCGTTCGGCAGGGTGATGACGGCCTCGCCGGCGAGGGCGGGATCGATCACGGCGCCTTCGGCCGCCACGTCCTGCCACGAGCCATAGGCGCCCATGGAGAAGGCTTCCAGACCGGTCGGGACGGGGGCGGCGGCGGGCGCTTCGCGCTTCAGCGCCGCGCGGGCCGAGGGGGCCCCGGCGCGGGGGTCGCCCAGCACGGTGATGAACAGGGCGGCGGCGCCCATCAGCATCAGACCGGCCCCGGCCACGGCGACCGGCGGCTTGCTGAGGAAACGGATCACGGGCGCGAGGTTTTCGCGCATCGAGCGGCGCACCGGGGGAATCCCGGCGGTGGCGGCTAGAACGGACTGGCGCTTGGCGAACATGGGCAGACTGGACGCTTGATACGGGGGTCCGCGGAGCGGACTCCTTCAGGCGCCACAGTGGCGGGCGTCGGTTAAGAAAGCCTAACGCCCGTTAGGCATGGCGACGCCCGCGCCGCCTCAGTTTTCCGGCGCGGGCTCCGGCTCGACCGCCGCCAGGGTCGCGCCCGGTTCGGAGACGACGATGCCTTCCGGCGCTGCGGCCAGCTGGGCCAGATTCCCGCCGGCGCGCAGCACGTCGAAGGCCCGCTCCAGCTGGTAGTCCTTCTCCGCGTCGTAGCTTTCGCCGGGCGCCTCGCGGGGCGTGTGCGGGCCCTTGCGCTCGGCCCCGATCGAGGAGTCCAGGGCGGTGGCGTAGGCGGCCTCGGAATAGATGAAGTTCGACCGCGACACGATCCGCGCCTCGGCGGCGGAACGGGACACCTCCAGATCCGGCTCGATGCCGATCTTCTGGATCGAGGCGCCGGACGGCGTGTAGTAGCGCGCCGTCGTGATCGACAGGGCGCCGTCCTGACCGCCGCGCAGCGGGATGACGGTCTGGACCGAACCCTTGCCGAAGCTGGTCAGGCCGACCAGCGTGGCGCGCTGATGGTCCTTCAGGGCGCCGGCCACGATCTCCGAGGCCGAGGCCGAGCCGTAGTTGATCAGCACCACGACCGGCAGGCCGCCGGTCTGGTCGCCCGGACGGGCCGCATAACGCTGGATCTGGTCGGCCTTGCGCCCGCGCTGGCTGACGATCTCGCCGCGCTCGAGGAAGGCGTCGGATACGGCGATGGCCGCGTCCAGCAGGCCGCCGCCGTTGTTGCGCAGGTCGAGGACATAGCCCTTGATGGCGGGGTTCTCGGCCTTGAGCCTGGCGATCGTCTCGCTGAGCTCGCGGCCGGTGTTTTCGTTGAAAGTGGAGACGCGCAGATAGCCGAAGTCGCCCTCGACCCGGCCGGTGACGGATTCGATCTTGATGACCTCGCGGGTCAGGACGACTTCTTTCGGCTCCTCCCCGTCGCGCAGGAAGGTGACCTTGACCGAGGTGCCGACGGCGCCGCGCAGTTTCTCGGACACCTGGCTGACCGTCAGCCCCGAGGCGTTCTGGCCGTCGATGGAGGAGATGACGTCGCCGGCGTTGACGCCCGCGCGGGCGGCCGGGCCGCCGTCCATGGGGGAGATGACCTTCACCAGCCCGGCCTCGGACTGGATGGTCAGGCCGACGCCGGAGTACGCCCCCGAGGTGCGCTCCTGCAGGTCGCCGTAGCCGTCGGGCGGCAGATAGTTGGAGTGGGGATCCAGGGCGGTCATCATGCCCTGCAGCGCCGCCTCNTCGCCGTAGCCGTCGGGCGGCAGATAGTTGGAGTGGGGATCCAGGGCGGTCATCATGCCCTGCAGCGCCGCCTCGATCAGCTTCTTGTCGTCGACCGGCACGACATAGGCCTGTTCGACAATGCCCAGCACGTCGCCGAACAGCCCCAGCATGCGGAAGGCTTCATTGCGCGGCGTCTGGCCGGCCGCGGTGGCGGCGCCCACGCCCACCATGGCAACGGCGGCGGCGCCAATCAGAAGCAGTTTACGCATCGGGTTTCTTTCGGTCGGGCGGCGGCCGCATGCGCGGCGTCTTCGATAGATACGGACCCGCCGGCGACGAAAACGTGGCCGATCGGCGGTTCGCGGATAAAAACAGCGTCATCACGGCTTGGGAAGCGGTTTCGCGCCTAGCGCAACCACGGCGCCGGATCGATCGGGCGTTCGTCGCGGCGCAGTTCGAAGGCGATCTCTCCGTCCGCCCCCGAACGGCCCAGAACCTGGCCGTCGGCGACCCGGTCGCCTGTCTGCACAGCGGCCTCGTCCAGTCCCGACACCACGGCGCGCCAACCGGGCCCGAGGTCGATGATCACGACCTGTCCCCAGCCGCTCAACGGACCGGCGAAGGCCACCCGACCCGATGCGGGAGCCCGCGCCTCGGCGTTGTCCGCACGCCAGCGCCAGCCCGTGGAGCCGCCGCCGAAACGCTGTGAGGGGGCGCCGTCGATCGGCGGCGTCAGGCTGCTGCGTCCCGCAGGCAGGCGGGCGGCGGCGGGCTGGGCCTCGGCGTCCGCGACGGGTACGGCGGCGCCCAGCGATTTCAGCCGGGCTTCCAGCGCGCGCGTCGCCCGTTCCGCCGTCTCGGCCTCGGCGCGAAGCACGGCCTGAAGCGCGGTCTTGCGCGAAGTCAGGGCTTCCATCTGCGCCCGGCGGTCGCCGCGCGCGCTTTCGGTGGTGAACAGCTGTTCGCTGTTCAGGGCGGCGATGCGGCGGACGCGGTTGATCTCGTCCTGCCGGTCGGCCAGCCCCTGCGCCCGGGCCTGCAGCGCCGGCGCCATGGCGCGGATCAGGATGGAGGCGCGCACGGTGTCGACCGCCTTGTCAGCCGGAACCAGCAGCGGCGGCGGCGGGCGGCGGCTCATCATCTGCAGCGCTGACAGCAGCCGACCCTGACGGCCGCGGGCCTGCGACAGCTGGGCGACCAGCGCCGCTTCGCGCGCGCCCAGTTCGCGCAGGCGGGCGCGCTGGGCGAGGATCAGCCGGTCGTCCTCCCCGACCGAGGTGCGGAGCTGGCCCAGAGACCGCTCCAGCGCAGCCAGTTCGGCCGCCGCCTCGTTCGCCTCGGCGCGCAGGCGGCGGGCGCGGGCCTGTTCGTCACGGAACTCGGCCTGAAGCCGTCCCACGTCCGTGGTCGGCGTCGCGCCGACCGGCAGGGCGGTCAGACTCAGACAGAGGATCAGGATCAGCGGACGCATCAGTCGCGATGATAGGGTGATCCGGCCAGGATGGTCACGGCGCGATACAGCTGTTCCGCCAGCATCGCCCGCGCCAGGGCGTGCGGCCAGGTCTGGGGCCCGAACGCGAGGGTCGAACCGGCGGCTGCGCGCACGCTCTCGTCCAGCCCGTCGGCCCCGCCGATGGCGAAGACCAGCCGGCGCTCGCCGCGGTCGCGCAGCATGGCGATATGGTCGGCGAAGGCCCGGCTGGAGAAGGTCTTCCCCCGCTCGTCGCAGGCGATCAGATGCGCGCCCTCGGCGGCCTTGAGGATCAGCTCGGCCTCGGGCGCCTTGCCGGCCTTGCGCGGCTCCAGATCGACCAGCTCAAGCGGGCCGAGGCCCAGCGCCCGCCCGGCCAGGGTCGCGCGCTCGGCGTAGTCGGCCGCCAGCACGGCCTCGGGTCCCCGCCCCGGCTTGCCGATGGCGATGACGGCCAGCTTCATGGGTTAGGAATCAGGCGCGGGCGTCGATGCGGTGGCCGCTCTCGACCGACCAGATCTTCTCGATATTGTAGAAGGCGCGCACCTCGGGACGGAACAGGTGGACGATGACGTCCCCCGCATCCAGCAGCACCCAGTCGCAGTGCGGCAGGCCCGAAACCTTGACCTTGCCCAGACCCTGTTCCTTCAGCNCGGAACAGGTGGACGATGACGTCCCCCGCATCCAGCAGCACCCAGTCGCAGTGCGGCAGGCCCGAAACCTTGACCTTGCCCAGACCCTGTTCCTTCAGCGCGCGCTGAAGGTGGTCGGCCAGGGCGCCGACGTGACGGTGCGACCGCCCGGAGGCGATGATCATGGTGTCGGCCATCGGGCTTTTGCCCTTCAGGTCGATGAGGACGATGTCCTGCGCCTTGTCGTCGTCGAGACGGGCAAGGATCGCCGTTTCCAGCGCGGTTGAGCCGACGGGAAGGGGAGCCTGCGGACCGTCTTCGCCAGCAGCGAGACCAGCTTGGGCCGCNTCAGGTCGATGAGGACGATGTCCTGCGCCTTGTCGTCGTCGAGACGGGCAAGGATCGCCGTTTCCAGCGCGGTTGAGCCGACGGGAAGGGGAGCCTGCGGACCGTCTTCGGAGCGGATGGGTTCGAATTCGTCCATCTCGTGCGCCGTGTTCGAAACGGCGGTGTCTTGCGCATCGTGCGCGGGCGAGGGGGTCAGCGGAGGGCTCCGGGGAGATTACTAAAGAGGAAGCCTATCATAAATGCGCGGCGGCGTCACGGGCTGCACGCAAGGCGGTTGAAGAGCGTGGATTCAGCGGCGCCGTCAGGTAGGTCCAGGCCGGGGCTTCGAGGTCCGGCAGCAGGCGCGCGCGGCCGGCCGGGACCCGCGCTGCGGCGAAGCGGGCGGCGGCCGGAGCGGTGCGGCTGTCCAGCAGGCTGCCCGGCCGGGCGATCACCGCAACCGGCATCATCCGCATGATGTCGGTCCAGCCGCGCCATTTGTGGAAGCCGGCCAGATTGTCCGATCCCATCAGCCAGACAAAGCGCACGCCGGGGTGGCGGGCGGTCAGGGCGCGCAGGGTGTCGATGGTCCATTGGGTGCCGGCGCGGGTCTCGAAGTCCGACACCACCATCGCCAGCCCGTCCGCCGCCAGTTTCGCCGCCGTCCGCGCCGAGGCCATGCGCTCGGCCAGCGGCGCGCTGTGGCGGGCGTCCTTCAAAGGGTTTTGCGGCGACACCAGCCAGACGACGCGGTCGAGGCCCAGCCGCCGCAGCGCCGTCTCCGCCACATGGGCGTGGCCGTCATGCGCCGGATTGAACGAGCCGCCGAACAGGCCGACCGCCATGCCGGGTTGAAGATCCAGCCCGTCGCGCAGGACGCCGGGTCTGGGCCCCTGGGCTTTCGGCGCGGAACCGGCGTGGAAAAAGGGCAAGGCGGCGGGGCTCGGGGCGGACTTATGCTCAGCAGTGAGCTAACACGCCCGGACGGGCGGGGCTACGGCGCCCAGCCGCCCGGGGTTTCCATGACCGTCTCGTCTTCCTCGGCGGGCGCGATCTCGCCGCGGTCCTTGCGGACCTCGGTCCAGGCGGCGCGCAGCAGTTCTGTCACGCCCTCGCCGGATACGCCGGACACCAGCATGGGCCGGCGGCCCGAGGCGGCCTCCAGTTCGGCGGCCTTCTCCTCGCGCGCTTCCGGGGTCAGGGCGTCGATCTTGTTGAGCGCCAGCACCTCGGCCTTGTCGGCCAGACCGGCGCCATAGGCCTCCAGCTCGTTGCGGATGGTGCGCCAGGCGCCCGCGATATCGTCCTGCGTGCCGTCGATCAGGTGGATCAGGCAGCCCGACCGCTCGACGTGGCCGAGGAAGCGGGTGCCCAGACCGGCGCCTTCAGAGGCGCCTTCGATAAGGCCGGGAATGTCGGCGATGACGAACCGCTCGGTGGGCGACAGGTCGACGACCCCGAGGTTGGGGACGAGGGTCGTGAAGGGATAGTCGGCGATCTTGGGCCGCGCGGCGCTGGCGGCGGCGAGGAAGGTCGACTTGCCGGCGTTGGGCAGGCCGGCCAGACCGACGTCGGCGATCAGCTTCAGCCGCAGCCAGATCCAGCGCTCCTGACCTTCCTGACCGGGGTTGGCGTAGGCGGGCGCCTGGTTCTGCGGACCCTTGAAATGGACATTGCCCCAGCCGCCGTTGCCGCCCTTGAGCAGCAGTTCGGTCTTGCCGACCACGTCCATGTCCAGCAGCACCGTCTCCTTGTCGTCGTCCAGCACCTGGGTGCCGACGGGGACCTTCAGGATGACGTCCTCGCCCTTGGCGCCGTGCATCTGCCGGCCCATGCCGTGGACGCCCGTCTGGGCCTTGAAATGCTGCTGGTAGCGATAGTCGATCAGGGTGTTCAGGCCGTCGACCGCCGTGATCCAGACGTTGCCGCCATTGCCCCCGTCGCCGCCGTCCGGTCCGCCGTTCGGAATGAATTTTTCGCGCCGGAACGAGACAGCGCCCGCGCCGCCGTTGCCGGAGCGGATATAGATCTTGGCCTGGTCGAGAAACTTCATCGCGGGCTTATGCCGCAAGAGAGCGGCGATTTACAGGCGGGGCTGACGTCTCTCCCTCCCCTTCATGGGGAGGGATGTCGGTCGCGCAGCGACCGGGTGGGGGATTTCAGACGTACCCCACCCTGTCGTCGCTTCGCACCGACATCCCTCCCCATGAAGGGGAGGGAGAAACTATCGTCAGGCCTTGGCCCACACCCCGAACGGATCGCTCCACGGCATGTCCAGCGCCTCGGCGACGGCCGGATAGGTCAATTCGCCGTTCAGGACGTTCAGGCCCCGCGCCAGGTGCGGGTTGGTCTTCAGCGCGTCCAGACCCTTGTTGGCCAGCGCCAGGCCGAAGGGCAGGGTGGCGTTGTTCAGGGCTTCCGACGAGGTGCGCGGGGCGGCGCCGGGCATGTTGGCGACGCAGTAGTGGACGACGCCGTCGATGACGTAGGTCGGATCCTCGTGGGTCGTGGCGTGGCTGGTTTCGAAACAGCCGCCCTGGTCGATGGCGACGTCGACCAGCACCGAGCCGGGCTTCATCTGCTTCAGGTGTTCGCGCTTGATCAGCTTGGGCGCCTCGGCGCCCGGAACCAGCACGGCGCCGATGATGACGTCGGCCTTGACCAGTTCTTCCTCGATCGCGCCGATGGCCGAATAGCGGGTGATGACGCGGCCCTGGGTGACCTCGTCGATATAGGCCATGCGCGGGATCGAGCGTTCCAGAACCACGACCTCGGCGCCCAGCCCCATGGCCATGCGGGCCGCGTTCAGGCCGACGACGCCGCCGCCCAGCACCAGCACGCGCGCCGGAGCCACGCCCGGAACGCCGCAGAACAGCAGGCCCATGCCGCCGTTGTGCTTCAGCAGGGTCTCGGCGGCCGAGAAGACGGCGATCCGGCCGGCGACTTCCGACATCGGCGCCAGCAGCGGCAGGCCGCCCTGGGCGTTGGTCACGGTCTCATAGGCCACGGCGGCGCATTTCGACGCCAGCAGACCCTTGGTCTGTTCGGGATCGGGCGCCAGGTGCAGGTAGGTGAACAGGATCTGGCCCTCGCGGAGCATTTCCCACTCGACCTTCTGCGGCTCCTTCACCTTCACGATCATGTCGTTGTCGGCGAAGACGGTTTTGGCGTCGGCGACGATCACAGCGCCCGCCTTCTTGTAGTCTGCGTCGGTGAAGCCGGCGCCGAGCCCCGCGCCGGTCTCGATCGAGACGGTGTGGCCGTGGGCGACGTATTCGCGAACCGCCGTCGGCGTCAGGCCGATGCGGTGTTCGTTCTTCTTGATTTCCTTCGGGACGCCGACGCGCATGACCGTTTCCTCTGTGATGGAGACAGGCGGTTCTCGGGCCGCCCCTTTTCGGGCGGCAATCTAGCGGCGGTTTCGACGCAGGTTCCTGTTCTTTTGGGCAGGTAACCGCTGTAAACTCGCAGAATCTGCGAACAGGATACCAGATGAAGACTGTTTCCGCCGTCACCCTCGACGATACCGACCGGAAGATGATCCGCGCCCTCCAGACTGACGGGCGAATGACCAACGCCGATCTGGCCCGGGCCGTGAACCTGTCCGAAAGCGCCTGCCTGCGCCGGCTGCGGGCGCTGGAGACCGAGGGCGTCATCAGCCGCTACGCCGCCATCATCAACGAGCGGGCCGTGGGCCTGCCGATCAGCGTCTTCGTGACCGTGACCCTGTCGTCCCAGGCCGAGGCCTCCCTGACGGCGTTCGAGACCGCCATCGCCACCGTGCCCGAGGTGGTGGAATGCTACCTGATGACCGGCGGCTCGGACTATCTGCTGCGGCTGGTGGTGCGCGACGTCGACGATCTGGAGCGGGTGCACTCCCACGAGCTGACGCGGATCCCGGGGGTGACGCGTGTTTCGTCCAGCGTGGCGATGCGAACGGTGGTGAAGCGCGGGGCGCTCCCGGTCTAGATCAGCCGCCCGCCGCGCCGGCGGCCATCGTGTCCTGGATGCTGATGATCGCCGGGGTCAGGATGACGATGAACAGCACCGGCAGGAAGAACAGGATCATTGGCACGGTCAGCTTGGCGGGCAGGGCGGCGGCCTTCTTCTCGGCGGCCGACAGGCGCATCTCGCGGTTTTCCTTGGCCATGGTGCGCAGGGCCGACCCCAGCGGCGTGCCGTAGGTCTCGGCCTGGGTCATGGCGGTGGCGACCGATTTGACCCCCGGATGGTTCGTGCGTTTCGCCAGCCCTTCATAGGCCATACGGCGGTCGGGCAGGTAGGAGAGCTCGGCCGACAGCAAGGTCATTTCCTCGGCCAGATCGATCGAGGAGCCGCCGATCTCCTGGCTGACCTTCTGGATCGCCGCCTCGATCGACATGCCGGCCTCGACGCAGATGAGCAGCAGGTCCAGCGCGTCGGGAAACGCCTGCATGATCGAGGTGCGGCGCTTCGAGATGCGGTTGGCCAAGAAGATGTTGGGCGCATAGAAGCCGATCACGGCGGCGAGCATGGTGGCGGTCACCCGCATCATCACCGGCAGGCCGAAATCGTTGAAGACGAACAGGTAGAAGGCCGCGATCGCCAGGAAGACGAAGGGCATGGAGAAGCGGAAGAAGTAGAAGGTGGTCAGCGGCTTGGGCCCGCGATATCCGGCCTGGGCCATCCGTTCGGCGACCTTGGGGTCTTCCAGCAGCTTGTTGAGGTTCAGCCGTTCGACGACCCGCTTCTTGAACCCTTCGTCGGTGTGCCGCAGTCCCTGCGCGCCGGCGCCCTGGGAAGCGATCGCCTGACGCGACCGGCGCTTCAGCTCCTCGCGACGCACGGCGACGGCCTGCATCCGGTTCTCGAGCTTCGCCCCGCCGCCGAAGGAGCCCGCCAGCGTCACGATCGTCGCGAACACCAGCACGCCCACGCCCATGCTCAGAAGGTTCTGGAGGTTGGTGAAGAACTCAATCACGGGCGGTTCCTAGAACTTGAACGAGATCATCTTCTTCATCACGAAGATGCCGAAGCCCATCATCGCCACGGCCACGAACAGCATGAACTGCCCGCGTGGGTCGGTGAAAAGGCGGGCCATGTAGGCCGGGGTGGTGATGCTGACGAGGATCATCACGGCGGGCGGCAGCGAGCCGATGATACCCGCCGAGGCGGTGGCTTCGGATGACAGGGCCTTGATCTTTTCCCCCATCATCTTGCGGGCCCGCAGCACCGTGGAAAGGTTCGACAGCGCTTCGGCCAGATTGCCGCCGGTCTTCTGCTGGATGCCGATGACGATGGCGAAGAATTTCAGCTCCGGCGTCGGCATCCGCTCATACATCTTGTCCAGCGCCTGCTGCAGGGTCAGACCGACGCCCAGACCCTCAACCAGTTTCTGGAATTCGGCGCCCAGCGGCTGCGGGCTTTCGCGGGCGATGATCTTGAAACAGTCGTGGACCGGCAGGCCGGACTTGATGCCGCGCACGATGACATCGACCGCGTCGGCGAAATGGCTCGAGAATTTCTTGCGCCGGCGCTTGCCCAGCATGCCCACCCACCAGCGGGGCAGACCCATGGCGACGGCGAAACCGAGACCCAGCGCGATGAAGATGTTCAGGCCGAACAGGAGCGGCAGCAGGAAGCCGAACACGCCCAGCACGGCGCTGATGATCCAGAATGTGGAAACCTTGGTGTTCAGACCCGCCTGCTTCAGCTTGGCCGCCAGGCTGATGCGGGCCTTGCGTTCGGCGCGCTCCGACTCCTGGAGCTGCTGCATGATCTGCTTGCGGCGCGCTTCGGGCGTGTTCGCGGCGGCGGCCTTCTTGGCTGAATTGTTCTGTTTTGGACCGCCGAAGCCCTCGGCCCGTTTCAGGGCGACATCGGTGGAATCCCCGCCTCCAACGAAAGCCCAACCGAGGCCGCCGATGGTGATGAAGGCGAGAACCGCTGCAAGGATCGGAAGCATCCCGGCCTACTCCGCCGCGTCGAGGGCTTCCGCCAGCTCGCGCTCAAGCCCGTAGTAGCGGGCGCGGTCCCAGAAGCGGGGACGGGCGATGCCGGTGGAGCGGTGACGGCCGATGATCTTGCCGTTCTCGTCCTCGCCGGTGATCTCGTAGACGAACAGGTCCTGGGTGACGATGACGTCGCCTTCCAGCCCGACCACCTCGGTNCCACCTCGGTGATGTGGGTGATGCGGCGCGAACCGTCGCGCAGACGCGCGGCCTGGACGATGACGTCGACCGAGCCGACGATCATCTCGCGGATGGTCTTCGAGGGCAGGCCGTAGCCGCCCATGGTGATCATCGACTCCATCCGGCTGATGGCTTCACGCGGGCTGTTGGCGTGCAGGGTGCCCATGGAGCCGTCGTGGCCGGTGTTCATGGCCTGCAGCAGGTCGAAGGCCTCGGGACCGCGCACCTCGCCGACGATGATCCGCTCGGGACGCATCCGCAGACAGTTCTTCACCAGATCACGCATGGTGATCATGCCCTGGCCCTCGAGGTTGGGCGGGCGGGTTTCCAGACGCACCACGTGCGGCTGCTGCAGCTGCAGTTCGGCCGCGTCCTCGCAGGTGATGACGCGCTCGGTCGGGTCGATGAAGGCCGTCAGGGTGTTCAGCAGGGTCGTCTTGCCCGAACCCGTGCCGCCCGAGATAACGAGGTTGCATCGCGACGCGCCGATGACGCCCAGCACGCGCGCGCCCTCGGGACTGATGGAGGCGTACTCCACCAGATTCTTCATCGTCAGCTTGTCTTTTTTGAACTTCCGGATCGTCAGCGTCGGGCCGTCGATGGCCAGCGGCGGGGCGATGACGTTGACCCGGCTGCCGTCGGGCAGGCGGGCGTCGCAGATCGGCGAACTCTCGTCCACGCGGCGGCCGACCTGGGACACGATCCGCTGGCAGATGTTCATCAGCTGGGCGTTGTCGCGGAAGCGGACGTTGGTCAGCTGGACCTTGCCGCCGACCTCGATGAAGACCCGGCCGGCGCCGTTGACCATGATGTCGGCGATGTCGTCGCGGGCCAGCAACGGCTCCAGCGGCCCGTAGCCGAGGACGTCGTTGACGATGTCCTGGACCAGATGCTCCTGCTCGGCCACCGACATGGAGACGTTCTTGATCGCCACCAGCTCGGCGACGATGTCGCGGATTTCCTCTGACGCCGCCTTGGTGTCGAGCTGGGCCAGCTGGGCCAGATCGATGGTGTTCATCAGGGCGTTGAAGATCGTCGTCTTGGTGGCGTGGTAGTAGTCCGACTGCTCGCGGACGATCTCGGCGACGGCCTGCGCCTTCTTCAGCTGTTCATAGCCGGGCGTCGCCTTGGGGCCGGGGCCCTTCTGGGGCGCAGCGCTCTCGTCGGACGGCCTGGGCCGCATCGCGAGGGCGTCGAGCCGGTCGGCGGCCGGTGAAGCCGGCTTGGCGGCGTAGGACTCGGCCTTGCGGGCTGCGGCCTGGACCTGATCGACCGTCTGGTCGCCGCCGAAGGCGAAGGCTTCGGTCTGTATCCCCGGAGCGGGCTGGGGCGGCTGCGCGGCGGGCGCGGGTTGGGGCGCGGGCGCGGCGGGGCGCGGCGCCGTGGCGACATTCCCGGGCTGACCTGTGCGCTTGCCGAACACCCGCTACGACTTCTTCTTGAAGAGGCCGCTGAACATGGACTTGCTTTCGGCCTTGGGCTTGGGGCCCGTCAGCATGGGCAGTTCGCGACGCGAGACAATCTGGGCCAGGGTCTGGAAGGCCTCAGCCGCCTTGGACTTGGCGCCGGCGTCGAGGATCATCTGGCCGTTGTTGGCAGCCGCGCCGAAGGTCTTGGGATCAAACGGAATGATCAGGCTGGGGTGAACGCCCAAGGCGGCGCCGAAGTCCTTGGCCGGGATTTCCGGGCGACCGGGCACGCCGACCTGGTTCAGCACCAGCCGCGGCGGGGCGTCATTGGGACGGCCCTGTTTGATCAGGTCGATCATATTCTTGGCGTTGCGCAGCGAGGCCAGATCCGGCGTCGCGACAATGACGACCTCGTCGGCCGCGATCAGGGTGCGCCGCATCCAGCCCGACCACAGGTGGGGCAGGTCCAGTACCACGAAGGGTGCGGTCGAACGGATCTGGGTCGTGACCTCCTCGAACGCATCCGGCGAGATGTCCCAGTCGACGTCGAGGGTAGCGGGGGCCGCAAACAGGCTGAGCTTGTCCGTGCAGCGGACCATCATCCGGTCCAGCAGCAGCGGATCGAGACGGTCGGGCTGGCTGAGCGCGTCCGCCACGCCGCTGAGCGGATCCTGGTTGAAGTCCAGGCCGGCGGTGCCGAACGGCAGGTCGTAGTCGACGATGACGGTGTTGGCGCCGATCCGCTCGGACATCGCATAGGCGGTGTTGTGGGCCACGGAACTGGAACCCGTGCCGCCGCGCGCGCCGACGAAGGCGATCGAACGGCCGACGAAGGGCTGGGCCGGGTCGGCGAACAGGCCGCCGATCGCGGCGATCAGCTGCAGGGGCTGCAGCGGCGCGACCAGATACTCGCTGACACCGCGGCGCATCAGCTCGCGGAACAGCAGGATGTCGTTGGTGGCGCCGACCACGACGACCTTGGTGCCGGCGTCGCAGACCTCGGCCAGCTGGTCGACCTCCCACAGAAGCGTCTGCGGGTCCTTCATGCATTCGACCACGATCAGCGGCGGGGTCGGCTCATGCTGATAGGCCTCGACGGCGGCGGCGACGCCGCCGATGCGGATCTGGGTGGTGGCGCGCGACAGGCGGCGGTCCTGGCCAGCGCGTTCGGCGGCGGCCAGGGTATCCTGACGCTCGGCGAAGACGTGAATGGCGATGCGCGGCACCGACACCTCGGCAGTGTGGCCGTTGCTGAATGTCGGCGCCGAGAAGGCCGAGGCTGCGCCGGCGACCAGTTCACCCACGGGGTTGAAGCCGGCCACGGTCGGAACCGAAGCGTCCGTTTCCCGCATCGGAGTATCAGGCTGCGCGGCCACGGCCGGCGGCGTGAATTGGAGCGGCGGGCGCTGGTCCGAAAGGGAGTCGCCCGGGAACGCCGCGGGTTCGTCGGCAACCGGTCCTGCAGCGGCAGCCTCCGGCGTCAGATAGCCTGCGTCGAGGTCGAACTCGTCATCGAACTCGTCAAAGGGCTGGGGGGCGAAGGCGTTGTTCATGCCGCTAGTCCACCGCCTGTGAAATCTGGCCGTTCACCAACGGTTCCTGCGGCGTCGAGCTGACCTCGCCCTTGCGATAGTTATCGAACACCACCGCGGCGCGGCCGGAATCGGCGGGGGTCATGGCGCGGGCGCCGAGGATGTCGCGGGGATCGGCGATCTGCGCCGCCATATTGGCGTTGACCGAGCAGCCGAAGCCGTTCGAGCTCTGGTTCGAATAACGAGGGCCGATATCGCCGGCCGTGAGGGCGCAGTTGGGTACGGAGGCCCTTATGGTCTCGAAGCCCGCCAGAACCGGCGCTCGCGGGTCCGGCGCGGCGTAGGCGGCGATCAGGATTCGCTCGCCCGGAACACCGGCGGCCTGCAGGGCGCTCCGGACGGCGTAGGCCTGCTGGACGGCGGCCTGGTCTTCGCCTGCCGGGGCCTCGACCTTGATCGCCCCGTATCCGGACGCGCCGTAACGGGCGGCCAACTGGCTGATCGCGTCGCGCTGGTTGGCCGAAAGGCCTTGGTCGTGGACCGCGAGAGCGATGCGATCCAGACCAGGCTCGACCTGAAGCGAGTACCGCGACAAGGGGTTTATCGGGGCCAGTGGATCGCTGCCTACCGACACGGCGCAGCCGGCGGATCCCAGACCGAGAGCGAGCACGAAAATCGCGGAAGCGGTGGCGCGCATGGCCGGATTCCTCATTCGATCACATAGCCGACAGGGCCGGTCCAGGCGGTGGCGGTCCCGGCGGCGGCTCCGCCGACGGGGCGGTATTGTTGATCCAGCTGACCGAAGAGTATCGTCTGGGCGTCATTGGCGATGATCAGGCCGTCGGCGGGGGTCTGCAGGCGCCCAGGCGAGGTCGGGGAGACGATGTAGGCCTCGATGATGATCACCAGTTCGGTCTCGCCGGACAGATAGTCGCGGGACCGGAACAGCGCCCCCAGCACGGGCAGGTTGCCGATACCCGGCAGCTGGTCGATGTTCTGGCGCGTGTCTTCGCGCAGCAGGCCGGCAATCATCATGGATCCCCCCGACGGCAGTTCGACCGTCGAGGACGCGCGCCGCACCTTCAAGGCCGGAATGACCAGGGCGTCGTCGGCGGTGCCACCGAGCGTGAACGACCCTTCCTGGGTGAGTTCCGAGACCTCGGTCGAGAGCTGCAGCGAGATGCGGCCCTGCGACAGAACGATGGGCCGGAAGGCGAGGCGCACGCCGAACGGCTTGAACTCGATCCCGATCGTGACCTGTCCCGTCGCGGCGTCCACATCCCTGCCGGAGGGAACGGGAAACTCGCCCCCAGCCAGGAATTCGGCGTTTTCGCCGTTGACGGAAGTCAGGTTGGGTTCCGCCAGGATGCGGACCAGACCGGCACGTTCGAACGCGCGGATGCTGGTGTCCAGGCTGTTGCCGTCGCCGCTCTGGTCCAGATAGTTGATGATGCCGCCGCCCAGCTGGCTGCCCGATACGGCGAAGGTCGCACCCTGTGCGAAGGACAGGCCGTCGCCGACGCTGTTCAGGACGGCGTCGACGTCGAGGCCCAGCTGCTTGATCGCGGTGCGTTGCACCTCGATGACCCGGGCCTTCACCATCACCTGATCCGAACCGGAGATCGTCATCATGTTGATGACCTTTTCGGGGGCCGAGACGAAGGCGCGCGCGACCTGCGAGGCGCGATCGGCCTCTCCGGGGCTGTCGACCGGCCCGGTCAGGATGATGCTGTCGTTCACGGCCTCGGCGCGAACCTGCGATCCCGGCATGACGCGGCCCAAGGTGTCCTGCAGCGCCGAGACGCCGGCGTCGACGCGGACGCGCAGCGACAGGATGGTGCGTCCGGCGGCGTCCAGCACCACGGCGTCGGTCTCGCCTGGTTGCAGGCCGATGATGGTGATGCGGCGCGGCGAATGCAGCATGGCTTCGGCGACGACGGGGTTCGGCACGATCACGTCGCGAGCGTCCGACGGCAGGTCGATGGCCATGGACGAGCCGCGCGGCAGATTGATCAGTTGCGCGCCGGCGCCCATGGGAAGGGCGGCGCGGGACTGGGCCGCAGCGACATCGGGCATGACCGGAGCCGCGGCGGCGAGGGTGAGGCCGGCGAGGGCGACGGCGGCAAGACGCGTCATCGAGCGTTTCATTGGACCACCACCACTTCCGGCGCGCCACCGCGGAAGACGCGGACAGCGGTTGATTGGCGAGCGACCGCCGCGACCCGTCCCGACGGACCGCCGGTGTCGGCGTAGGAGCGCAGGACCAGGCTCAGTTCGCCTTCGGACTTGGCCAGGGCCAGGGCTTCAGCGTCGCGAGGACCCAGCTCCAGGGTCGCAGTCGCTCCGACCACGGCTTGTTCATCGTCGCCGGCTCGCGTCGACTGGTCGATCGCGAGAACCTTGACGTTCTGCATCACCGTGGACGACGAGAATTTTGTCCGCTCCGAGTCGGAGGCGCCGAGATTGCCAAGCGTGGTCTCGCGGGTCAGCAGGACATCGACCCGGTCGCCCGGCAGGATGAAGCCGCCGGCCGCTGTCTCGACGGTGACCCGGATGGCCATGGCGCGCATGCCCGGCTCAAGATAGGCGGCCATGTAGCCGCTGTCCCCGGCGCGGACGATCTTGCGGCTGACGATCGGCTCGCCCGCCAGAATGGGTTCGCGCACGACAGAGCCGACATAGTCCGCCTTGGCTCCGCCCGTGGCCAGATCTGTGGCGGCGCGGGTCACCGAAGCGACGGCGCCGGCGGGCTTGTCCTCCTTGGCGGCGGCTTCGGCGACGGCTTCGGCGGCGGGGAGGGGGACGGAGCCGTCCGTGATGAAGGCGGGATTGACCTCGTCCACGGGCCAGTCCTTCCAGTCCAGGTCGCCCTCGGTCAGGCGTTGTCCGGGCTGGAGGTCCTTGGCGGCGACCAGCACCTTGGCCATGGGCCGCGCGGGTACGGCGGCGGCCGTGGCGACCGCGGTCGGGGTCTTCGAGGGCGATCCCATGGCGCGCACAACCAGGGCCAGACCAATGGCGGCCACGGCGGCGACGCAGATCACGATGATACGGGCGGGCTTCATCGACGGTCTCCGGCAGGACCGTGATCGGGCCGTTGAATCGGTCCTTTGGTTCCCTGCCGTTAACGACCATGCCGGGCGCGGGTTAACGCGGGCCTAAGTCGCTGTTACGCCGCGATGAAGGCCGCCACCAGGGGCGAGGCCGGATAAGCCACGAGCGCCCCTGCGGCGATGGCGACTCCGTACGGAATATCGCCCTTCGGCTCCATCAGGCGCGTGAACCACGCAGGGCCTGCGGCGAGGTGCGGCCGGGCATACTGGCGCGCGAGCACGAGGAGAAGTCCGAACAGCCCCCCGATCACCGCCGTCGCCAATACGAAGACGCTTACGCCTGCCGTTCCCATCCAGAGGCTGACCGCGGCCATCAGTTTCGCATCTCCCCCGCCGAGAAAACGCAGGGCGAAGAACGCCATGCCGACGAGGAGCGCCAGCACGCCCACGCCCACTTGCATCAATATCGCCCCGCCGGGCAGGCCCAGCAGGAAGGCCGTAGGGAAGAACGACAGGATCGCGGCGCCGGAAATCCAGTTGGGAATGGTCATCGATGTGATGTCGGTCAGCGCCGCGGCGATCACCAGCGCAGGAAGAATGACCAGGAGCAAGGGGATGAGAAATTCCATGCCGGGGATTGTGGCCGGGGTTTCTTAAGGGCGTCTTTCCCGCTCCGGCAAAGAAAAAGGGCCGGAGCATTTCTGCTCCGGCCCCCGATCTTATGTTCGCCCGATCCGCTTAGTTGGGGGTCGGGGTGGTGATGGCCGTGGCCACGACATCGAACTGCTTCTCGATGCTGCCGCCCAGAGCGGTCACGGCCGAGATGATGACGACGGCGATCAGGGCGGCGATCAGGCCATATTCAATGGCGGTGGCGCCGGATTCGTCGTTGATGAACTTGGAGATAAACTTGGTCATTATCTTATTACCCCTGTGAATGAAGTGAAGCGAGCTAACTGACGCGGGGGGAGCCGGCAGCCCGCTTGACCCCCAAAACGCATGTTGGTTATCGGGCATATGAGTTAAGGGGAGGTCGCCTGTCATAGTTACTCTCCTGTTTACTTAGATTTTCGCTGTTTCCGCCTTTATGTGGCATAGAAATCCCAAGCGCAGCCAAGCTGACGGCAGGTTTGACCGTAGTTTCAGACTTTATTGAGATTTGCGAGGCAGTGTCCGGATCACGCTCACGCGCGCGCTCGTTCACTGAAAGTCGACGCCATGACTCGTTCCGACCCGTCCTTCCGCATCGTTCGACTCGGCGCCCTGGCTGCCGCCGTTGTTCTGGCTGCGCCCGCGGTGGGAGCCGCACAGTCGGCGAGAATGAGCGTCGAGATCGATCAGGCGGCGCGGGTTCAGCTACGCGGACCGGCCGGGTCGGTGATCGTGGGAAATCCGCTGATCGCCGATGTGACGGTGGTGGACGCCAACACCCTCTATGTCACCGGCAAGGGGTACGGGGTCACGGAGATCGTGGCGGTCGACGCCGGTGGCCGGACGGTGTTCCAGAGCGAAGTCGTTGTTACGGCCGGCTCCGGCTCGGGGCGGGTTCGCGTCTGGCGCGGCGGTCAGGCCACGGAAATGGCGTGCGCGGCCTCCTGTTCTCCGTCGTTGCGGGGAACCACTGGCGCTGCGCCGGACGCGCCGTAGGGTCGTCGGCCCGATGCGAGATCGTCAGCGAAACCCGGGGATATCGTTGCGCCGCTTTGTCAGGCGGCTTCTGGCGGCCCGTGATGGAGCAGCGGCGGTCGAGTTCGGCATGATCGCCGTGCCCTTCCTGGTGATGATATTCAGCATTCTGGAATTGGCGCTGCTGTTCGTCACTGACTCTGTGCTTGAGAACGCTGCCATCGAGACCGGCCGGCTGATCCGCACCGGGCAGGCCAGCGCCCAGAGCATGACAGCGGCTGACTTCAAAAGCGCCTTGTGCAGCCGTATGAGCATATTTGCGCCCGACTGCGCTTCGCGTGCAAACGTCGACGTCCGCGTTATCCCCCAGTTCGCGATTACTCCGCCGGATCCCCTGGCCGGCGGGACGTTCAATGCCGGATCCCTGACCTATGCCAACGGTAATCCGGGGGATCTGATCCTTGTACGGGTCTGGTACCGGCAGCCGCTGCTGACCACCTTTCTTGCGCAAGGCGTTTCCCGTCTGAAGGGCGGCGTCGTCATGATCACCGTGACCACCGCTTTCCGGAACGAGCCGGCGTGAAGCGCCGCGGCCTGATCGCCCGCCTGACCGGCGACAAACGGGGGGTGTCCGCGGTCGAATTCGCCTTGCTCGCCCCCGTCATTATCTTCTTCTATTTCGGCCTGGCGGAGTTCTGTCAGGGGTTCATGGCCCAGAAACGGATGGGCCACGTCTCGGCCATGGTGGCGGATCTGGTGGCGCAGGAGGAGGCCGTGACGGCGGCGAATCTGGATGACTTCTTCCAGATCGGCCGGCTGATCATGAAGCCGTTCTCCGCCACTCCCCTGCAGCAGCGCGTCAGCAGCGTGACCCAGACGGCAGGCGTGGCCAAGGTCACGTGGAGCCGGGGCAACGGCGGCATGACCAAACGCCCGCTTAACGAGGTGGTTGTTCTCCCGGCGGGTCTGGTCGTGGATGGCGAAAGCATCATCGTGGCGGAAGTCAGTTACGACTACGATTCGCCCGTCGACTATATGCTGCCCAAGGTGACGAAGTTCTCGCACATGTACTATCTGCGGCCGCGCACGGTCGACAGTGTGACCTGCGCCAACTGCTAGGACCCGGTCAGGGCCTCGCGAAGAGCCCGGATCTTGGCGTCGGTTTCCGCCAGTTCCGCTTCGGGCTCGCTGTCCGCCACGATGCCCGCGCCGGCCAGGGCCCTGTAACGCCAGCCGTCGTCTGACCGCCGGAACGAGGCGGTGCGGATCAGGACCGAGGCCGTCAGCCGGCCATCGTCCTCGACATGGAACAGGCTGCCGCACCAGGGACCGCGCGGCGGCTCATGGGCCGAGATCACCTTCATGGCCTGGTGCTTGGGCGCGCCGGTGATCGAGCCGGGCGGGAAGGTCGCCGCCAGCAGACCGGCGGGACCGACGCCCAGCGCGGCGCGGCCCGATACGGTCGAAACCAGATGATGGACGGTCGGGTGGCTTTCGACCTCGAACAGCCGCTCCACCGCCACTGAGCCGGGCTCGGCCACCCGCGCCAGATCGTTGCGCATCAGGTCGACGATCATGAGGTTTTCGGCGCGATCCTTGGCGCTGGCCTGAAGCTCGGCGGCCAGGGCGGCGTCGCGGGCCGGATCGGCGTCGCGCGGCCGGGTGCCCTTGATGGGGCGGGTCTCGATCCGGCGTGTATCCGGGTCAAAGGTCAGGAACAGTTCGGGCGAGTTCGAGACGATCGCCAGATCGCCCAGCCGCCAGAAGGCGCCGTAGGCGGAGGCCCGGTCCGAGAGGCGCAGGACGACGTCGAACGGGTCGGCTGCCGGCAGCAATTGGCCCGACCAGGCCCGGGCGATATTGGCCTGGAACAGCTCGCCGGCCGCGATGCGGTCAACCACGTCGGTTACGGCGTCGAGATAGGCCCGTGATGAGGCTTCGGCCTCGAATGATGCGGCGGGCGCGTCGGACTGGACGGGGTCGATCGCCGCGGCCAGCCATGCCCCGGCGCGGTCGGCGGCGGTTCGCGCCGATGCAGCGTCGTCGCCTCGACCGATGACGCTGACCGAGCGGTCGTGGTGGTCGAAGGCGAGCATGGCCGGATATCGGGCCAGCATCAGGTCGGGCCACACCTCGGGTCGGGCGCCGGTCGCGGGGCGGGCGCCGGCGTCATAGGCGATCAGGCCGACGACGCCGGCCTCGAAGGGCCGCAGCCCAAGGGGATACAGATCGCCGTCGGCGGGCAGGGGCCCGACGTGGACCTGATCCGGTTCGGCGGCGACGAACGACCAGCGGCCAAGGGCGCCGCCATCGGAGAGGAGGGCCAGGGGACCATCGAGATGTCGCAGGCCGTTGGCGACGGCGAGCGGATCGCGCCATGGCCGGATGCAGGTGTCGACGACGCGGGACGTCACGCCGCCAGCCGCTCGCCGATGCGGTCGCGCAAGGGCGCGTCCACGCCAAGGGCCTGCTCGAGATAGGCGTCGACCGAGCCGTGGCGGACGGCGATCTCGGCGAGGGCGGTCTCCAGATAGACGGGTTCCACGCCAAGGAAGGCCACGACGGCGTCGTGCGAGGCGGGGCGGCCCGTGATGGTCTCCAGCTGGCGGGCGATGCCCGGCGCGCGACCTTCCAGATCGACGGCGGTGTTGGTCAGCAGATAGTCGGCGACCATGTCGTCGCGGTGGACCCCCAGCAGGCAGTGGGTCAGGGCGGCCAGCATGCCGGTGCGGTCCTTGCCAGCGGCGCAGTGGATCAGGACGGGACCGTCGGTCTCGCCGAGGGTGCGGAAATAGCGGCCGAACAGGTCGAGGTGCGACGCTTCGAACGGGAGGTGGCGGTAGGTGTCGGTCATGAAGCGCCGACCCGAGTCGGGCGTCAGGTCGGCGGTCCTGAGGAAGGTGAGATGGGGGGCCTCGCCGCCGTCGTCATGGTCGCTTTCGATCACCACGCCGGCGAAGCCGGGCGCCCGTTTCGAGGGCTGGGTGCGGCGTTCGGACGGGCGACGCAGGTCGACGATAGCGGCGATGCCCAGGGCGTCGAGACGGTCGAGATCGGCGTCGCTGACCCTGGCCTGATGGGCCGAGCGGAACAGCCGGCCCGGCGCGATATGACGGCCGGCGCCCGCGGCGTAGTCGCCGTAGTCCCGGAAGTTGTCGAGGGCGTCGAAGCGGTGAATGCGGCCGGTCATGGCGGCCTTCTAGCCGAGGCGCGGGCCTCTAACCACTCTTGCCGACGAGACCCTGCATGGCGTCGAGATAGGCGACGAAGGCCTTGCGCCCGGCCGGCGTCATGGAAGCTTCGGTCAGGGGCTTGCGGCCCTCGAACCGCTTGTTGACGGCGACGAAACCGGCGTCCTCCAGCTTGCGCAGATGGACGGACAGATTGCCGTCGGTGGTCTGCAGCCGCGCCTTCAGTGTGTTGAAATCGGCGCTGTCGACGGCGGACAGGACGGCCATGATCCCCAAACGGACGCGGCCGTGGATGACCTCGTCGAGGCGGCTGATGTCGAATTCGTCGGCCACGCTCAGCGCCTCGCGCCGCGCATCAGCAGGTAGCCGGGCAGGGCCATGAGCAGAAGCAGGGCGGCGGCGTAGGCCAGGTACTGGTCGGGGTTGTTGGCGAGGGCGGCCAGCAGGGGCGCGGCGACGAACGAGCCGACGGCGAGGCCCCACAGCAGGCGGCTTCTGTACATGGCGGCGCTGACCGCCCAGCCGATGCCGTAGAAGACCATGATGACCGACGGGATCAGGCCGAAGGCGAGCTCGACGCCTTGGCCGCCGACGCGCCAGCCCAGGGCCATCATCGATGCGAACATGGCGAAGATGCCCCAGCCCAGCGCGCTCCAGACCGTATTGGTGGCGCGATTGCTGGCGGTCATGACGCCGCCGGCGCGCTTCAGTCGGTTGATGATGACCATGAGGACAACGAAGAACAGCAGGGTGGCGACCAGCCAGCCGATCCCGGTGATCCCGGGCGCCTGGGGAACCCGGTCCGTAATCTGGGCCCAGTGGAAGATGCTGGCCGCGCCGAATATCAGACCCGCGCTCATCAGGATGGAAGCGCCGCGCATGGGGGAATCAGCGCCCTCTTCCGCCAACCGGCGCATCCAGGCGATGTCGGCGACGGGGTCTTCGGTGTTCTCGGTCATCGGTGTTTCGTCTTTCACAGGCGGCGGCCAAGCGCCAGCCAAAGTCCGGGCAGGAGGGCCACCAACGCAAGGGCGCCGGCGTAGATCAGGTATGGGTCGGGCGTTCCGAAACGCAGGGCCATGGCGGCGACGCCGGCGAAGGCGGTGACGGCGATCGCCGCCATATTGGCCGTCCGGGCGCGCGCCGCGGCGACCGCCCATGTCAGACCGTAGAGAGTCAGGCCGACAGCTGACGTCCAGCGCATCAGGCCCCAGTCCTGTGTGACGGCTGACAGGCCGAGCAGGACGAGGGCGGCGCCGATCTGGATCAGGATGGCCGCGCGCGACCATCGCGCGACCCGCAGGGCGGCCTCCCCGCCTGCGCGCCGGAGGCGGAACAGGCCCATGAAGAAGGCGCCGACGGCGATCGGCCAGCTCAGGCTGAGGACGGCGGGATGCCAGCCCAGCGCTCCGGTGAGCACGCCCCACTGGATCAGATTGGCGGCGCCGAAGGCGACGCCGGCCAGAACCATGACGCGACCGGCGCAGACCGGAACGGTGGGTGCGGGACGGTCAGCGGCGAGATCGAAGGTGACGGCGGACATGGGTGAAATCTCCGTGTTGCCCCCTTCTCCCACATCAACTTTGGAATGTAAAGTACTTCGTTGTTGGCGATAGAGTGGGCTGCCTACGCCGTCCGGATCAACCCGTCCCGCGCCTCGACCGGCCAGGGCGTGAGCCGGGCGCCGGCGCAGGGGCCGCCGACGCAGGCGCCGGATAAGGGCTCGAACACCGCACCGTGCCAGCCGCACAGGATCAGGGAGCCGTCCGGGATCAGGTACTGGTCGAGATCGATCGCCAAGGGAAAGCCCTGATGCGGACAGCGGTCGACGTAGCCGGCGACCTGCCCGTCCTTGCGCACGACGAAGCCGTGGAAGAAGGCCTCGCCGATCTGAAGCACGAAGCCGCGCGAGCCCGGGTCCGCGATGTCGGCCTCGGCGCACAGGGCCACGTTCGGCGGCGTGACCCAGACGCGTTTGCGTTCGGTCGGGGCCGGCGTGTCGCTCAATGCCGCTCGGCCTTGAGCGGGCGCGACAGGAGGTTGTCGATCACGGCCTCGACCGAGGTCTCGCCGTTCAGCAAGGCGGCGACGGCCAGAGAGATGGGCATGTCGACGCCCATCTTCGCCGCCAGCTCGCGCACGGCGGGCGCGCTCTCATAGCCTTCGGCGACGGAGCGCTTTCCAGCGAGCGCCTGTTCGACGGTCTGGCCCTGACCCAGGGCGAGGCCCAGGCTCATGTTGCGCGACTGGGGGCTGGAGCAGGTCAGGACCAGATCGCCCAGACCGCACAGGCCGGCCACGGTTTCGGCCTGACCGCCGAGGGCGACGCCCATGCGGGTCATTTCGGCGAAGCCGCGGGTGATCAGGGCGGCGTGGGCGCTGCGACCCAGACCCCGGCCCTCGGCCATGCCACAAGCGATGGCCAGAACGTTCTTGATCGCGCCGCCGACCTCGGCGCCGATCAGGTCGGACGCCAGATAGGGCCGGAAGCCGGGGGCGGACAGGGTCCACATCAGCTCCTCGCCGAGGGCCTCGTCGGCGCAGGCCAGGGTGACGGCGCTGGGCAGGCCGCGCGCGACCTCGCCCGCGAAACTGGGGCCGGACAGAACGGCGGCGGGCGCGTTCGGCAGGGTTTCGGCCAGAACGTCGGTCATCAGCTTCAGCGATCCGCGCTCGACGCCCTTGGAGCAGAGGATGACCGGCACGCCGGCGCGGTGATGCGCGGCGAATGCCGTCAGGGTCGAGCGCATGTGCTGGGCTGGCGGCACGGCGAGGATGACGTCGCAACCGGCGAGGTCAGCGAGCTCGGATGTGACGGAGACGCGCTCATCAAGGGTGATCCCCGGCAGGAAGGCCTCGTTGACGCGGCGCTCACGGATGCTTTCGACGACCTCGGGCTCGCGCGCCTGAAGCAGGACGTCGAGCCCGGCCCAGCCCGCGACCTGGGCCAGGGCGGTGCCCCAGGCGCCGGCGCCGATCACTCCCGCGGTCTTGAACTGGCGGATGGACCGGGTCGGCGAGCGCGCTCTGTTCGTCCAGCGGCCAGCGCGGCCGGGCGGCGGTATCGATGTCGGAGGTCAGGCCCTTCTGCAAGCGCTCTGCGCCTGCGAGGGCGATCATGGCCGCGTTGTCGGTGCAATAGGCCATGGGCGGGGCGAGGAAGGAAAAGCCGTTGGCGGCGGCGGTCGCCTCCAGCGTGGCGCGGACGGTCTTGTTGGCGGCGACCCCGCCGGCCACAACGAAAAGCCGGTGGTCGTGGCGCTCGGCATAGGCCTTGAGGGCCCGGTCGGAGCGTTCGCTGAGCTGGCGCGCGATGGCGGTCTGGACGGCGTCGGCGAGGTCGGCGCGGTCCTGATCCGTCTCGCAGGCCTGGGCGAGGCGAGAGGCGGCGGTCTTGAGGCCCGAGAAGGAGAAGTCGCAGTCCTTGCGGCCCAGCAGCGCGCGCGGCAGGTCGAAACGGGCGCCATCGCCGGTCGCGGACAGTTTCTCCAGGGCCGGGCCGCCCGGGTAGCCGAGGCCCAGCGCCTTGGCGATCTTGTCGAAGGCCTCGCCGGCCGCGTCGTCGATGGTGGTGCCCAGCCGGGTCATGTCGCCGACGCCGCGCACCTCCAGCAGTTGGCAATGGCCACCCGAGACCAGCAGCAGCAGGAAAGGGTAGGCGACCATGGCGCCGAGCCGGGCCGAGACGGCGTGCCCCTCGAGGTGGTTGACGGCGATCAGCGGCAGGTCGCGGGCCAGGGCCACGGCCTTGCCAAAGCTGAGGCCGACCATGACGCCGCCGACCAGACCCGGGCCGGCGGTGGCGGCGACGCCGTCGAGAGCGTCGTAGCCGAGGCTCGCCTCGGTCATGGCGCGGCGGACGACGCCGTCGATCATCTCGACGTGGCTGCGGGCGGCGATTTCGGGGACGACGCCGCCGAAGGCCGCGTGATCGTCGATCTGGCTGTGCACGACGGACGACAGGACGGTCGCCTCGCCGTCCGGCGTCAGGCGCACGACCGAGGCGGCGGTCTCGTCGCAACTGGTCTCGATGCCGAGCACCGTGAGGGTCGCCTCGGTTGCCCGGCTCCCTTCGCTGCTATAGTCGGCGGGCCTGTCCATCGGGTCGAGGTAGCGACCCCGTTCACCCGGCGCAACGACTCTCATGGCTCACCTCGTCCGCATCGGCACGCGCCGCTCCAAACTGGCGATGACCCAGTCGGGCATGATGCAGCGCGCCATCGGCCATGCGCTCGGCGTCGCGGACGCCGATCTGGCCGAGGCCGTGCCGCTGGTCGAGATCGTCACCACGGGCGACCGGGTGCAGGACCGGCGGCTGATGGAGATCGGCGGCAAGGCGCTGTTCACCAAGGAGATTGAGGAAGCGCTGGCCGAGGGCCGCGTCGATGTGGCGGTGCATTCGATGAAAGACGTGCCGGCCGAGCAGCCGGCCGGACTGTGCATCGCCGCCGTCCCGCCGCGCGAGGATGCGCGGGACGCCTTCGTGAGCGAGAGCTTCGCGAGCTTCGCCGAACTGCCCATGGGGGCAAGGCTTGGCACGGCGTCGCTGCGGCGGCAGGCCCAGGCGCTGGCGCTGCGGCCGGATCTGAAGATCATGATGCTGCGCGGAAACGTCGACACCCGGCTGCGCAAACTGGCCGAGGGTGAGTTCGACGCCATCCTGCTGGCTGTCTCGGGCCTGAACCGGCTGGGGTTCGAAAGCGTGATCCGCGAGCGGCTGTCGCTGGACCAGTTTCTGCCAGCGCCGGGACAGGGGGCGCTGGCCCTGCAGACACGGGTCGAGGATACGAACGCGGCCTGGGTTGCGGCGCTGAACGATCCGATGACGGCCCTGGCCGTGGCGGCGGAGCGCGGGGCGATGACGGCGCTGGAAGGCTCGTGCCGGACCGCGATCGGCGCCTATGCCGAGTTGGCCGGCGACGCGCTGCGCGTGACCACGGAAATGCTGGCCCCCGACGGCTCGGCGCGCTGGCGGCGGTCGGCGGACATGGCCGACATCAACGGGGCTGAGGCCATGGTGCAGGCGCGGGCCATGGGGCTGGCGCTGGGGGCTGAGGTCCACGCAGCGGCCGGCGACCAGAGAGTCACGTCCTGACGCCGGTCCGGCGAGTCTGGATCACGCGCGCCGAACCCGGCGCCGCGCGCACAGCCGACCGTCTGATCGCGCTGGGTTTCGAGCCGGTAATCGCGCCCTTGCTGGCGGTGCGGCCGCTCGACGCCGTCGTTGATCTGGACGGTGTTGCGGCGCTCGCCTTCACCAGCCGCAACGGCGTGGATGTTTTCGCCGGCCTGAGTGCGGAGCGGGGACTGCCGGTCTTCACCGTAGGCGATGCGACGGCGGAGGCGGCGCGGGAGAAGGGTTTCGCCGATGTCCGGTCCGCCGATGGTGCGCTGGGCGATATGGCGGCCTTGCTGATGAGCGAGGCTCCGCAGGGGGGGATGCTGCTGGTTCCCGGCGCGCTCGAGCCGGCGGGCGACCTGCCCGCACTGCTGGTGGGCCGCATCTGGGCGCGGGCGCTGCCGATCTATGAGGCGGTGGAGACCAGCGTCGCGGCGCCGCAGTCTTTCGACGCGGTCCTGATCCACTCGGCCCGCGCCGGCAAGGCGTTGCGGGCGCGCGGACCGTTCGGCGGCGGCTGTGCGGTCGTGCTGTCCGAGGCTGTGGCGAACGCGCTTGGCGATCGCGCCGGTCTGGAAATCCGCATCGCGGCGGCTCCCAACGAGGCCGCCCTGCTGGAGGCGCTTGGCAAGGCGGCGCGCCCCGTATAAAGAGCGCCTCTCGCGCGGGGCCAGGCCCTTGCGCCAAGGCCGCTTTAGCTCAGCTGGTAGAGCATCGCATTCGTAATGCGGGGGTCAGGTGTTCGAGTCACCTAAGCGGCACCATACTTTTCAATGACTTAGCAGACGCCTTCGGGCTGGTGTGATTTTCGGGGCACGCCGGGGCCTCAAAGTGCGCCCGATTTGCTTGGGCTGATCGGC
Source organism: Brevundimonas sp. Root1423 (assembly GCF_001426805.1). Classification (NCBI taxonomy): domain Bacteria; kingdom Pseudomonadati; phylum Pseudomonadota; class Alphaproteobacteria; order Caulobacterales; family Caulobacteraceae; genus Brevundimonas; species Brevundimonas sp. Root1423. The sequence goes on along the minus strand of NZ_LMFL01000012.1, from coordinate 118,239 downwards.
GAAGCGCATTTAGATGCCGCTATGAAGGTTTCAGAGCGGATCGACGTCATCAACCGCATTGCGAAGGAACTGCAGGAGCGGTTCCGGTTCGCCGAGATCGACGTCTATCTGCACGAGTTTGCGATCCCCCGCCCCGAGGGCTCCTACACCAGCAAGTGGACCTATTCGCGAGATGCCCTTTCAGGGGCGGACTTAGCTACCTTGGGCCGGATCGCCGATGACCTTGGGATGGGAGGCCTCACCAAAGTAGGAAGCCTCGCAATCCCCCCAGCCAACTGGGAAGGCCAGACTGACTTCAGGCTGTTCATCAGCCATCTCGCGAAGCACAAGGACAAGGCCACCCGACTGAAGTCATGCTTGGCCGTCCATGCGATCAGCGGCTTTGTCGCCCACGAGGACATCCACCCCACGCTCGAGTGGCAGGCGGAGATCGAGCGCGGGTTGTTCAGTATGGACGCGATGGTCGCCGTCCATACGCCCGGCTTCTCCGAAAGCATGTGGTGCCAGCAGGAGGTCGGGTTTGCCCTGGGGCGGGGCGTGAAGGTGATTTCGCTCAAGATGGGCGAGGACCCGACCGGCTTCATTTCCAAGCGGCAGGCGCTGCCCCGACTAGACCGAAAGGCCGAAGACGTAGCGGCCGAGATCGCGACGCTGCTGGCGAAAGACCCGATCACGGCGGGACGGTTGCAAGAAGCTGTCGCGGTTCGTCAGGCCGCGTTTGCGGCGGACGATGACATCCCATTTTAGGCGGGAGCGCCCCTGCTGGGACTCCACATGTTGGGATAGAATCTAGGACTGAATAGACCTCGGCCTCGATCTCCCCGGTGGTCTATTTTGACCTATTTCCTATCCCAACTTTTTGAGTCCTGTAGGGGATGGGAGAGAGGCAGGCATCCTGCCGCCGTCCCAATGGGACTCGCATGGTTATGGTAGTTTCTGGAGAAACCCGGACCTAATCCGTTCTCCATTTTTCTCCTTGAATTACCATAACCACAGGAATCCCCCAGAGGCCGGTAGAGCGCCTCCTCGACGTTCTATGTGTCAGCGTTGCTCACACTCAGTGTCAGGATTTCTTACACATAAACAACGACTTGCGCCGCCTGACGCAACTCGATAGAGCGGCGTCGCGGTCAACCCGACCGCGTCGCAAGGAACTCCATCGTGAGCCATCACCCCCCACCTGACCGCCTGTTGAACTGGCGCGCTGTACAGGCGCTCGTCGGACTCAGTCGGTCCACCGTCACCCGCATGGGCAGCGACTTCCCGGCAGCCGTCCGGGTCAGCCCCGGTCGGGTCGCTTGGCATCAGACCGACATCATCGCGTGGGTCTCCTCGCGTCCCGACACGAGGGGCCAGGCATGACCATGATGTTCAACGAACCGACGATGCAGTGGGCGAACCCGTACTTTCGCCTCTGGCAGTTCATTCAGGACTGTGGCGTCCGGCACCCCGACACCGACCAATGCGCGAAGTTTATGGGTATGGATCGCGGGGAGGTCCGCTGGATGCTGCGCCGCTTGTCCGACGAAGGGTATGTCGTCGGCGACATCCAGCACAGCTATGGCCGCCGTTCTCGCGGTCGGGCATGCAGCACGTGGTACTGCCGCGACTGGACCTCGGCGATGATCAACCGCCCGTTCCCCAAGCCGCGCCACTGGAAGCCGCCGTTTGACTCCACCTACAGTGTCGACGACGGACCTCAGTCTGTCTGAAGATCAAGAGTCCGGTGGTGTTCTGTTCCCCGGTCTCCTTCTCGCCCCGCCCGTCAATTGAGTGACGAGGCGCCGGGCGCGCATCATTCCTTTACAAGTACCGGGACGGCCTCGGGTCCCCCAACCTCGAAAATCGAGAGGCTAGGGCAGGGGCATCTCCACCTGCACGACACCATGGCCGGTCAACGAGTGGGCACGCACTCATCCAAGGCGAGACGCCTTCGCTCGCGTAGCCGGGTCGGTGCGGCTTATCCGCCCTCCTCGACGACGAGGAATGCAGTCTCGGCCTGATCGCCCTGTAGCTGTCCGGTGCTCCGCATCCACGAGCGAGCGAGCCCCATCAGGATGTCATCAGGCATATCGTGCACGCCGTCTCCGATCAGATGGCAGGGCACGTCGGCCAGTTTTTCCTGACGGGTATGATCTGCGTACGCGCTAACGGTTCGTCGCATTGCCGCTCCTCAGCATGATGCCTTTACGTTTTCGTTTCGTGCAGTTCCTGAATGCGCTCCGCCAAGAAGTAGATACCCAGCAGTGACGTTACGAATAGCTGCCAGAGGAAAAAGAAGATCACCACGAAGGAAACGGGGTCCAGTACGTCCGGCATCAGCCACCCGACAGCCGGCTTACTTGCGAGAACCGCCTCGAGCCGTTTCCAAGCGCTGCCGAGGAGCAAGAGGCAAGCGTAGATGACAAACGAGAGGAAGGAGGCGTAGCCGAAAAGGTAGCTGATGAATTGGCGGTAGGAGAGCAGCTTGTCCTTCACTTCGCCGCCATTGGGGTCGCGCACCCGCAGCTTGGCATCCGTGCCAGCGAGACGATTGTCGATGCCCGCTCGATCAAAGGTAGCGACGGCGGCCAGCGCGGCCATGTAAAAGCCGATCAGGATCGAAAGCAGGCCTGACAGGGACGAGAAGAATTTGTCGTTGTGGAAAACCGATAGGCGCATGTCCAGCGCCAGAGTCACCACCACAGTTAGTCCCGTTAGTAACGCTGGCAACACGAAGTCGTAGACCGCCTTGGATGCAAGGATGCCGGACCCGTGCCTAATCCGAAGATAGTTGCACGGTGCACAAAGCTGTTTGAACACCCAGAGCATCATCGCTCGATCACCACCGATTCTGGTCGTTCACAACGGCGATCATCTTGCTCTCAATTTCGTCGCATGCCTTGGCATAACAGCCGTCGAGCGGGGCGCTGAAGTTGTCCAGTCGCACCGCGCGGACATAGAGGTGCTCTAAGGCATCCTGGACCGAAAGGTCGATGGTCGGGTTGTTCGTGGCGTTCCCGGGTAGCTTGTCGAGTTTGAAGGAGACCTTCTCAAACCCGTCGTCCTTTGCCTGCCTGATCACATCCTCAAGGGTCGAGATGACCTTGGCCTTCGCAACCGGCGCAGTGTGGATGACGATCTTCTCCTCCTCGTATCGGATGACGTCCGACGCCCCGACGCCAGCGTAATACCGCTTTCGGCGGGTCAACGTCACGGAACTGAGCGACCCTTGGTCGAGGTCGTCCTTAAGGTTTTCGGACGGGACTCGTGCCGCGTCCAGATAGGGGCGTCCCTTCTGCTGCACCATCTTCGGTTTTCCGGCCTTCTTCACCGCCACGGAATACGTGAACGCTGGATTGCCCTCCACCGCCCGCTCGAGCATTCGCGAGAGGGCCATTTCGACCAGCCCGCTCGATACTCGCTGCATTTGCTCGAATGCAGCGCGGTGGCGGCCGCCGCTATCGGCAGTCATCGAAATCACCAAATGCGCGGACCACCCGGGCGTTTCGGGGGCTCCCGCTTTCGGTGTTCGCACCGACGCAGCCGGAATGTTCAAGAACGCTGTCGGTGCCGTATCGGGATCGCCCCGATTGAGGAGGATCGTGACGGTTTTCGTCGTCGTGTTGCGAGCGATGTCGGCGATGTACAGTTGGTTCTTCGGATCAGCGGCGCTGTCGCTCTCGTCGATGATCTTCGAACCACCTTTAGCCAAGAACACTCGGGCTCGCTTCGCCGACCACTCACTTTCCAGCAAGCCGACAACGTCGTCCAAGGTGACTGTGATGTGTTGTTGCGCCTCGGTCGGCCACATCATCGGTCGAACGTGCCACAAGTGCACGCGACGTTCCGAAACGCTTGCAACCATTCGTCATCTCCACCCCGGGTCGGAACACAACCAACCTTTGACGTGGGTGTCCACTACTTCCCCCGGTGGCGCGAGGGCTCACTGACGAGTTTACGCCCGTCGGTCCCGCCGCTCACGCTACCTCCTTCCTGATCGGCGTCACGTTGGACGGCGCCTTCTTCTCTCCGACGATGATCATGAGCAGGTCGGCCCATCGGTCGAGGGCGTCGCGCTTCTCGCTGACCCAGAGGTTCACGTCGTAGTGGGTGGCGGAGACCGCCGCTCCGCCGCCGGTCGTCGCGTGCGCGATCACCTCAGACCTGATGAAGTGGCTGATCTTCAGCCGTTCGCTGGTCATCGTGGACGACATCGTGCGGCGCAGATCGTGCGCGGTAGCGTTGGGGATTTTCAGGGCCGTCGTCACCCGGAGCATCGCCCGGCTCAAGCTGCCGGGCTGGATGGCGCGTTCGTCTTCCCATGTCGTCCTGAAAACGAAAGCCGACTGGCTGTTACGGCCCCGGTTCGTCACCTCGATCGCCTTCTCGATTAGAGTCACCGCCGCATCCGACAGTGGGACGAGGTGGTCGCGATTACCCTTCATGCGCCAAGCCGGTATCGTCCACGTTTTCGCTTGGAGGTCGAGTTCGCTGACCTCCATCCCTATGACCTCCTGACGGCGCTGCCCGACCACCGCGCATAGCTTCAGAGCCAAGGCCATGATCTCGCTGATAGCGACGCGCTTGCCGTCGGCGTCGACGATGTTCTCGTGGTCCGACAGCGCGGCCCATAAGGTCTTCAACTCAGCGTCCGACCAAACGCGACTGCGCGCATTGTTCTCCGCTGGCGCAGGCACGCCGGTGGTCGGGTTCACCGTCACCAAGTCCTCAGAAATCGCGAAGTTGAAGACCTGCCGGACGAGCGCGTGCGTCCGGTTCGCTTGGGCGCCAATCCCCTTTGCGGTCATCTTCCGCAACAAGGCGCGGACGTCGGCCTTGGCAATGGCGGGATAGGGCATCTTTCCGAACGTCGGGCGGATATGAAGCCGCAGGACGCTGTTCTCGTCGTCGAGGGTTCTTTGCCGCTTCCGTTTACCCTTCGGCATCCACTCACCCGACGCGCACCGCTTTTCGAACAGGTCGGCCAAGTCGTCGAAGGTACGCAGCGTACCGGTAGCGAAGACGCGGGCCTTGCGCCTGTCGGTCGCCGGATCGCCACCCTTAGCGACTTGGCGCGCGAGATCGGCAGCACGGTCGCGGGCGTCCTTCAATGTGATGGCGGGCAACTTGCCGATGGTGAAACGGGGCTGTCGGCCGTCCTCGGCGCGATAACGATAGACCCACGTCTTCACGCCCTTGTCGGTGACCCGTAGGCACAGCCCAGGCTGCCGGCTGTCCCAGATTTCGAGCCGTTGATTTGGCGCAGCTTTCGCCGCCGCTACTGCGCGGTCAGTCAACATCATCTTGGACATCGCACCCACTCCTTCTCGGCTAGAAGTCTTCTACGGGGGCACAATGGGGGGCACGCCGCGACGACGTTTAATGCATACCCTTGAAGGCCCATGGGAAGGAAGGGCCTTGCTATCACTGGACGGCGCGGAAGCGGTGGGTATGGGTGAAGATCGGTGAGTATGGGGCACTTCCGCATTCGTAATGCGGGGGTCAGGTGTTCGAGTCACCTAAGCGGCACCACCTTCTTCCAATCCTGTAAGTGCAGATGATCTGGACGCCTCGTCCGGAACGTCATAGCTAGACCGCTGTATCCGGAGTGGTCATGACCCAGCGGCCCAGCGCGCGTCAGGAAGAGTGTCTGAGGCTGACCGCCTTCCTGACCGACAAGGAAATCGCGGGCCGGCTGGGCCTGTCGGAGGCCACGGTCAAGAAGCACGTCCACGAGGGTTGCCGGCGACTGGGCGTGAACCGGCGCAAGGCCGCGCTGGCTCTTCTGGAACGAAACGTACCAGAGGCTACGAAAGACCCCATGGCGACGGCGGCGCGACTCGGCGTCAGTGGCTCCGGAACCACGGAGTCAAACGATGGCATCTCAAACGAAGGCGCTGCCCCACTGGACGTGGGAGGATCTGGAAGCGGCGCTCAACGGGTTCACCCCCCTGGGTCCGAACGATCCGGTGCGGGCGCATCTGATGCGCGGCCTGTGGGACGACGCGGAACGGGCCAGTCCCCGCGAACTGCTGCAACAGGTCCTGAGCGCGGGATGGGTGATGGCCCAGGTGGGAGCCCAGAGGGACGGTTCGGATACCGACCACCGCCGCGCGGCCGGGGCGTCCGTCTCCTGATCGTCATTCTGGCGATCGTGCTCGGCGCAGTGATGATCAAGGCCGTTGCCGACATGGTGGCCGGATACACCGGCCAGGCCCGCGTGATAGACCGCAATACAGTCGCCCCGTCCGATCCGGCCCCCTGAGGCCGGAGACGGCCATCCGGAGACGCTGCATCTCAGCCTTCCATCTAATCTTTGTCTGCATAAGCTTCGCCGTGATCCCCGCGGCGTGGTTCAAGGGCGGTCATCCCGAGCGCTTCGCGGCGGGTCTGCTCCTGATCGCCTATATGATCTCCGTTCTCTCCGCGCCGTACCGGGTCGCAGGCGTGATCGTGGGAGATGCGGCTGCGGATTTCGTTCTGACGCTGATCTTTGGCCATATGGCGCTGAACGGGAACCGCTGGTGGCCGGTCGCCATGACAGCGGTCCTTGTGCTGACCTTGATGGTCCACGTTGCTGTCGGTCTGGCGCCGGAACTCGATCATCGCGCGGACATCTCGGCGCGCATCGGGCTGGGCGTGCTGACGGTGTCGTGCCTGTTCGCCGGGGTCTTCGAGAGGTGGCTGGCCGGCGAGCGGCCTGCGAGCGAGACGATCCGCGCTTTGGGCCGCGTCAGCGCGCCTTGAACATATAAACATATCCTTATATGTCTGCCGGCCTTCCCTTCCCGCCGGAGCTCCGCCTTGTCCCGTTCGTCGTTCCAGTTCACGTCCGAAAGCGTCTCCGAGGGCCATCCCGACAAGGTCGCGGATCGCATCTCCGATACGGTCGTGGACCTGTTCCTGTCCAAGGACCCCTATGCGCGGGTGGCGTGCGAGACCCTGACGACGACGAATCTCGTGGTGCTGGCCGGCGAGATTCGCGGCCAGGGCATCATGGACACCGAGGGGAATTGGGCCCCCGGCGTGCAGGCCGAGATCGAGGCCGCCGTGCGCGCCGCGGTCAAGGACATCGGCTACGAGCAGGCCGGTTTCCACTGGAGCAAATTCGAGTTCATCAACCGCCTGCACGGCCAGTCGGCCGACATCGCCGTGGGCGTCGACGCCGCAGGCAACAAGGATGAGGGCGCCGGCGATCAGGGCATCATGTTCGGCTACGCCTCGAACGAGACGCCCGAGCTGATGCCTGCGACCCTGCAGTACAGCCACAACATTCTGAAGCGTCTGGCCGAGGTCCGCCACGCGGGCGACAAGCGTCTTGAGCCCGACGCCAAGAGCCAGGTGACGATCCAGTACGAGGACGGCAAGCCCGTCCGCGCAACCTCTATCGTGCTGTCGACCCAGCACGCCGCCGGCCTGTCGTCGGCCGATGTCGCCGCGATCGTGAAGCCCTACATCCTCGAAGTGCTGCCGGAAGGCTTCACCGACGAGAACACCGTCTGGCACATCAACCCGACCGGCATCTTCGAGATCGGCGGACCGGACGGCGACGCCGGCGTGACCGGCCGCAAGATCATCGTAGACACCTACGGCGGCGCGGCCCCGCACGGCGGCGGCGCCTTCTCGGGCAAGGATCCGACCAAGGTCGACCGCTCGGCCGCCTACGCCTGCCGCTACCTGGCCAAGAACGTCGTCGCCGCCGGCCTCGCCGACCGCTGCACCATCCAGATTTCCTACGCCATCGGCGTAGCCGCGCCCCAGTCGATCCACGTCGACCTGCACCGGACGGGCACGATCGACGAGGCGGTTCTGGAAGCGAAGCTGCTGGGCCTCATCGGCGGCGCCACGCCGCGTGCGATCCGCGAGCATCTCGGCCTGAACAAGCCCATCTACGCCCGCACCGCCGCCTACGGCCACTTCGGCCGCGCACCGGACGCCGACGGCGGGTTCAGCTGGGAGAAGACCGATCTGGTCGACCAGCTGAAGGCGCTGGCCTAGTCGTCTAGTTCGGGCTCGCCGCTTTCCGGCGAGCCCTTCGACGTTTCGTCTTTTGCTTCGGCGACGTGACGCTGGGGCGGGTCGAGCGCGGCGCCGAAGCCGAACAGCATGGCGGCTATCAACTGTGCGCCGCCGCGCCGCTTTGACGCCGTCCGCCCACGGCCGCCCGCGAGGGCCGCGGTCGCCCAAAGCACCAGACCGATCAGGCCCAGGCCGAAGAGCCAGCCGATGATGTTCGTCATGATCCGCCCCTGCTTGCCGATGAAGATAGGGCCGCGGCGAGCACTGTGAAGGACTCGCGCCGGGCGCGCGACCGCCTATAAGGCCGCCCATGTCCTCTTCCCATACCCCGGCTCATCCTCCGCTGCGCTCGTTCGGCCGCATCAAGTCGCGCGCCATCAAGCCGCGGCAGGCGGCGCTGTTCGACACCCTGCTGCCGGGCATCGCGGTGCCGGACCCGAAGGCGGGTCCGATCGATCCCGCCGCCCTGATGCCGGAAGCTAGGGGCGTCTGGCTGGAGATCGGCTTCGGCGGGGGCGAGCATCTGGCCGAACAGGCGGGCCGTCACCCCGACATGCTGATGATCGGCTGCGAGCCGTTCCTGAACGGGGTGGCGTCGGCCCTGCGCCATGTCGAGGAGCGCGATCTCAGGAACGTCCGGCTGCACGCCGACGACGCGCGCGACGTGATGACGGCGCTGCCGGACGCCAGTCTGGACCGGGTGATGATCCTGTTCCCCGATCCCTGGCACAAGGCGCGGCACAACAAGCGGCGGCTGGTCCAGAACGAGACGGCGGCGGAGATCGCGCGGCTGCTGAAGCCGGGCGGCGTCGTCCGGTTCGTCACGGACTGGGCGGACTACGCCGAATGGGCGCTGGACAAGTTTGAGCAGACGTCCGGTCTCGTGCGCGTCCCCTCGCCCGATGACGACTGGACCGCGCCATGGGCGGACCACGTCGTGACCCGCTATGAGGAAAAGCGGCTGGGCGACACGACCCCGTTGTTCATGGAATTCAGGCGCGCCTGAACCACTTCAGGCGGCTCAGCCCGTACGCCGCCGCAACGACGAGAACCGACTTCAGCACCGCCCCGGGCAGGAACGGCAGGACGCCGTGCTCGAGCGCCGGTCCTGCGCCGATGTTCAGCGCCAGCCAGACGCCGCCCACAGCGAGGATCAGCAGGTGCAGGGCGACCATCCAGCCGACGGCCGCAGGACTCCGCGCCAGACGACCCTTCACGCACAGCCAGCCCGCCAGACCCGCAGCGGGCAGGAAGGCGATCAGATAGCCGGCGGTCGGTCCGGTGAAGGGGGCGAGGCCGGATGCGCCATCGGCCAGCACCGGCAGGCCGGCGAGGCCAGCCACGAGATACAGCGCTACGGCCGAGACGCCCCGAACGGGTCCCGTCGCCGCGCCCGCCAGAAGCACGGCCCAGGTCTGCAAGGTCATCGGCACGGGGACCATGGGAATGGCGATGCGGGCGCAGACGGCCGTCAGAATTGCGAAGCCGGCCACAGACGCCAGCCAGACTGCGGCAGAGAGCTGAGGGGCTGGACGCAGCGGCGAGGCGGGATGCATGACCCGTGCAAGACCATGCGGTCCGGCGGCATGCAAGTCAGGAAGCGCCTCTGGATTCCGGCGCGGAACCAGTGCACGAGCCAAGGCGACCATGAATGGAGAGTCGCCCGTGAGCCTGACCCTGAAAGACGCCTCCGCGCCGATCTTCCTGCGCGGTCTGCGCGCGCTGTCCGGCCTGATCGACAAGGCCGAGGTCTCGGGTTTGGGTGAGGCGATGATCATGGACGCCCGGCTGGCCGCCGACATGAAGCCGTTCGCCGACCAGATCCGGATGGCCTCGTTCTCGGCTCGCAGCTGCATCGCGCGCCTGACCGGTCAGGCGTGGCCGAAAACGGATGATTCCGAGGCGACGCTGGCCGAGCTGAAGGCAACCATCGCCCTGTCGATCGCCTTCATCGAGGCGACGGACCCGGCGGCGTTCGAGGGCGGTGAGACCCGCCGGATCGAAATCCGCTTCCCGGGCGTCGAGCTGGATTTCGAAGGCGCCGGCTACCTGACCAGCTTCGCCATTCCAAACTTCTATTTCCACGTCAGCATGGCCTACGCGATCTTGCGCAACGCGGGAGTCGAGCTGGGCAAGCGGGATTATCTCGGCCAGCTGGCGCTGAACCGGCGTCCTAACGGCGCCGTTTGAAGCGGCGGCCGTCGGGCCCGCCGCTTTTTGTTTGGACCAAAGCCTTTGAAGGCCAAGACCGCCGAAGACCGCGCTCTGCTGGAGCTGATCGAACCCGTGGCCGAGAGCCTGGGTCTCGACATCGTGCGCGTGCGTCTGATGGGCGGAACGCTGCGCCGGCGGCTGCAGATCATGGCCGAACGGCCCAGCGACCACGACATCGCCGTCGAGGAATGCGCCCGTCTGAGCCGCGCCGTGTCGGAAGTGTTCGACGCCGCCGATCCGATCAATGGCGAATATCTGCTGGAAGTCTCGTCGCCGGGCGTGGACCGTCCCCTGACCCGCCAGTCGGACTTCGACCTGTTCGAGGGCTATGAGGCGCGTCTGGAAACCGATCGCATGATCGAGGGCCGCAAGCGCTTCAAGGGTGTGATCGCCGGCACGGACGCCGAGAACATCGCCATCGATCTGGAAGGGGAGGAGGACACCGCCCTCATTCCCTTCGAATGGCTGGTCGACGCCAAACTTGTGCTGACCGACGAACTGATGAAGGCGGGCGCCGAGAAGCGCGCCGCCCGTAACGACAACTCTACCGAGACCGAGGAATAACAAGATGGCTGTCGCCGGCGTTTCCGCGAACCGACTCGAACTGCTGCAGATCGCTGATGCGGTCGCGCGCGAGAAGAGTCGTCGAGGCGATCGAGGAGGCGATCCAGAAGGGCGCCAAGTCGCGTTACGGCGCCCATCACGACATCCGCGCCAAGATCGACATCAAGTCGGGCGAGCTGTCGCTGACGCGTCACGTCACCATCGTGCCGGACGACTGGCAGCCGGAAGACGAGCTGGAAGAGTTCAACGACTCGGCGATGGTCCGCCTGACCGACGCCTCCAAGCGCGATCCCGAAGCGGTGGTCGGCAAGGAATATATCGAGACCCTGCCGCCGTTCGAGTTCGGCCGGGTGCAGACCCAGATGGCCCGTCAGGTCGTGACCGGGAAGGTCCGCGAGGCCGAGCGCGCCAACCAGTACGAAGAGTTCAAGGACCGCGTCGGCGAGATCGTCAACGGCACCGTCAAGCGCGTCGAATACGGCAACACCGTCGTCGATCTGGGTCGGGGCGAGGGCCATGCGCCGCGTCTTCGACGAGCGCGCCNGCCAGGCCTCGCTGCGTCTGCGTATCGACGCCGGCTCGCTAGGTCGTGACCGGGAAGGTCCGCGAGGCCGAGCGCGCCAACCAGTACGAAGAGTTCAAGGACCGCGTCGGCGAGATCGTCAACGGCACCGTCAAGCGCGTCGAATACGGCAACACCGTCGTCGATCTGGGTCGGGGCGAGGGCATCATGCGCCGCAACGACTCGATCCCGCGTGAGGTGTTCAACATCGGCGACCGGATCCGCACCTACATCTATGACGTCCGCGCCGAGGCCAAGGGGCCGCAGGTCATGCTGTCGCGCTCGCACCCTGGCTTCATGGCCAAGCTGTTCGCCCAGGAAGTGCCCGAGGTCTACGACGGCGTGATCGAGATCCGCGCCGCCGCCCGCGACGCCGGCTCGCGCGCCAAGATGGCCGTGTTGTCGAACGACAGCTCCATCGATCCGGTCGGCGCCTGCGTCGGCATGCGCGGCTCAAGGGTTCAGGCGGTCGTCGTCGACGCGATCCGCCGCGGCACCGACGTCATGNGCCGCCGCCCGCGACGCCGGCTCGCGCGCCAAGATGGCCGTGTTGTCGAACGACAGCTCCATCGATCCGGTCGGCGCCTGCGTCGGCATGCGCGGCTCAAGGGTTCAGGCGGTCGTCGCCGAACTGCAGGGCGAGAAGATCGACATCATCCAGTGGAACAACGACGAGCCCACCTTCATCGTCAACGCCTTGGCCCCGGCCGAGGTTTCCAAGGTGGTCCTCGACGAAGAGGCCGACCGCGTTGAAGTGGTGGTGCCGGACGAGCAGCTGTCGCTGGCCATCGGTCGCCGCGGCCAGAACGTCCGCCTCGCCTCGCAGCTGACCGGCTGGCAGATCGACATCATCACCGAGAGCCAGGACTCCGAGCGCCGCCAGCGCGAGTTCAGCGAGCGCACCGCGCTGTTCCAGGAAGCCCTGGACGTGGACGAGGTCATCGCCCAGCTGCTGGTTACCGAAGGCTTCGCCACGGTCGAGGATCTGGCCTTCGTCGAGCCGTACGAAATCTCGGACATCGAAGGCTTCGACGAGGAAACGGCCGAGGAACTGCAGGCCCGCGCCCGCGACTTCCTGGACCGTCAGGCCGCCATTCTGGACGCGAAACGCGTCGAGCTGGGCGTCGAGGACGGCGTCATGGCCGTTCCGGGCGTGACCGGCGCCATCGCCGTCGCCCTGGGCGAAGGCGGGGTGAAAACCGTCGAGGACCTGGCCGACCTGGCCACCGACGAAATCCGCGGCGGGTACGAGGTCAAGAACGGCGAACGGGTCAAGGTCCCGGGCGTTCTGGAAAGCTTCAACCTGGCGCAGGAAGAGGCCGAAATGCTGATCCTGCAGGCGCGCGTCGCCGCGGGCTGGATCGACGCTTCGGAACTGCCGCAGCCGCCCGAGCCCGAGTACGAGGAAGAGCTGCCGGAAGGCGAATACGACGCCGAAGCCGTCTTCGCCGCCGCGCCGGAAGGCGAGGAAGTCGAAGCCGTTGAAGGCGACGACGACGCGAAGCTCGTCACCCACGAGGTCATGGACGAATCTCGCCTGATCCGCTTCGTCGCCGCTCCGGACGGTTCGGTGGCCCCCGACCTGGCGCGCAAGCTGCCGGGGCGCGGCCTGTGGGTCGCGGCGGACCGCGCCTCGATCGAGACGGCGGTGAAGAAGAACCTGTTCTCGCGGGCCGCAAAGGCGCCGATGAAGCCGGCCGCAGACCTTGCGGATACGGTCGAAAGCCTGCTGGCGAAACGCTGTCTGGACCAGCTGGGGCTTGCCCGGCGCGAAGGCGTGCTTATCTCTGGCTTCGAGAAATCCCTGGCCAATGTCCGGTCGGGGAAGGCCGCGTGGATCATCGAGGCGGCGGACGGGTCCGCCGACGGTCGCGGCAAGCTGCTTTCCCCTTGGGCTGGAAAATGCGATACACGCCGTCCTGCTTGAGGGCGGGCGGGCCGATCGCTGGACCATAGAGGTCGAACGACTGGCGGGATTTCGACCGCTTCTGCCCCCGGAGTGGGGCGGTGAGCCGGCTGAGGCCCCGAATAAGGTTTTGGACGGGCGGGGTTCTGCTTCCTGATCTGGGGGCAGGGCGACGCGCGGCTTTTTGTGTTTGAACGAGGCGACGGCGGATCATCCGCTGTCACAAGTAAAGCGACCGGATGACTGACGAGAACGACAAGACCAACGAAGGCGCACCGCAGGCTCCGACCGGGACTCCGTCCACGACGGGACCCCGTGCGCCTCTGAGCCTGAAGCCCCGGCAGGCGGGATCGGTTTCGACCGGCACCGTGCGCCAGAGCTTCAGCCACGGCCGCACCAAGACCGTGGTGGTCGAAACCAAGCGCCCCCGCGCCGGGGTCGGACCGGGACACCAGCGTCCGCAAGGCTTCGACGTCGCCGCGCGTCCGCGCACCGACGCGCCGGCTGCTCCGCAGGCGCCGCGTCCGGCCGCGCCTGCCGGTCCCGCCGGGGGCCGCCTGTCCAACGAGGAACAGGAAGCCCGCCGCCGCGCCATCGAACTGGCCACCCAGGCCCAGGCCCAGCGCGCCCAGGCCGCCGCCGCCGAACAGGCGCGCCGCGACCAGGCTGCGCATGAGCAGGCCGCCGCCACCGCCCAGGCCGCCAGCGCCGCCCAGGCCGAAGCCGCCGCCGCCCGCGCCGCCGCCGAGGCCGCCCGCGCCGAAGCCGCCAAGCTGACCGCCGCCGCGCCCATGGCTCCGGCAAAGCGCGCGCCGGCTGCTGCTGCCCCGACCCCCGCACCGGCCGCGCCTGTCGCGCCGACTCCGGCTCCGGTCGAAGCGGCCGCGCCCACCCCGGCTCCCGCCGCTCCGGCTCGTCCGGCTCCGCCCGCCCGCCCGGTGGTCAACTTCGGCCAGCGCGTGCCCAAGGCCCCGAACCCCTCGCGCGCGCCCGCCGGCCCCGCCTTCGGCGGCCGTTCGGCCCGTGAAGAAGCCATGGGCGGCGGTGAACGCGCCTATTCGGATCGTCCGGCTCCCGCCCGCCCGACCGGCGCCGCCGGCCGCCCGGCCGAGCCTGTCCGCTATTCGGCCCTGACCCCGCGTCCCGCGCCCGGCGCCGCCCGTCCGGGCGGTCCGCGCACCGGCCCCGGCGGCCGTCCCGCTCCCAATGCGCCTCCGGTCGCGCCGGAAGTGGCGCGCCCCAGCCGCGCGCCCGGCGGCGGCTTCGCCCGCCCGCTCAAGCCCGAGGATGATCGCGACAAGCGTTTCTCGGACGCCGGCAAGGCGGTCAGCCGCACGCGCGGCGAGCCCAAGCGCCGCGAAGGCCGCCTGACCATCCAGTCCGTGGCCGGCGACGGCGATACGGCCGAGCGGATGCGCTCGCTGGCCTCGGTTCGCCGGGCCCGCGAACGCGAGAAGGAAAAGCGCAAGGGCGGATCCACCGACGCTCCGAACCGTCCGCGTGAAGTCGTCATCCCCGACGTCATCACCGTGCAGGAGCTGTCCAACCGGATGGCCGTGCGCGGCGTCGACATCATCAAATTCCTGATGAAGCAGGGTCTGATGATGAAGATCAACGACGTCATCGACACCGATACGGCCGAGCTGGTCGCCGACGAATTCGGCATGGCCGTGCGCCGCGTGTCGGAGTCGGACATCGAGACCGGCTTCCTGTCCGACGCGATCGACGACGAGGCGACCACGCCGCGCGCGCCGGTCGTGGCCATCATGGGCCACGTCGACCACGGCAAGACCTCGCTGCTTGACGCCCTGCGCACCACCGACGTGGCGGCAGGCGAGGCCGGCGGTATCACCCAGCACATCGGCGCCTATCAGGTGAAGATGGCCGACGGTCAGGCCGTGACCTTCCTCGACACTCCGGGCCACGCGGCGTTCAGCGCCATGCGGACGCGCGGGGCTCATGTCACCGACATCGTCATTCTGGTGGTTGCGGCCGACGACGGGGTGATGCCGCAGACGATCGAAAGCATCCAGCACGCCAAGGCGGCCGGGGCTCCGATCATTGTGGCGGTCAACAAGATCGACAAGCCTGATGCGGATCCGCAGAAGGTCGTCAACGAACTGCTGCAATACGAAATCATCGGCGAAGCCCTGGGCGGCGACACCCAGATCGTCGAGGTCTCGGCCAAGGCGCGCACCAATCTGGACGGCCTGCTCGAGGCCATCCTGCTTCAGGCCGAAGTCATGGACCTGAAGGCGGATCCCGAGCGGTCGGCCGAAGGCGTCGTGATCGAAGCCAAGCTGGACAAGGGCCGCGGCCCCGTCGCCACCGTGCTGGTCAAGCGCGGCACGCTGAAGCGCGGCGACATCGTTGTGGCCGGCTCGGCATGGGGCAAGGTTCGCGCCCTGCTGAACGAGCGCAACGAGCAGCTCACCGAGGCCGGTCCTTCGGTCCCGGTCGAGATCCTCGGCCTCGACGAGGCTCCGAGCCCGGGCGAACCTCTCGCCGTCGTGGAATCGGAAGCCCGCGCTCGCGAGCTGACTGAATACCGCGCTCGCGTGAAGCGCGAGAAGGCCACGGGCGGCATCAACCAGGTCAGCCTGGTCGACATGATGTCCAAGCTGCAGTCCAAGAAGGTCTCGGAACTGCCGGTCCTCATCAAGGCCGACGTGCAGGGTTCGGCGGAAGCTATCGTCGGCTCGCTCGAGAAGATGGGCAACGACGAGGTCCGCGCGCGCACCGTCTATTCGGGCGCCGGCGGGATCACCGAAAGCGACGTATCCTCGGCTTCAACGTCCGCGCCTCGAAACAGGCTCGCGACCTGGCCGAGCGCGAAGGCGTCGAGATCCGCTACTACTCGATCATCTACGACCTGCTGGACGACATGAAGGGCGTGCTGTCCGGCATGCTGGCTCCGCTGCAACGGGAAACCTTCCTGGGCAACGCGGCGGTGCTGCAGGTCTTCGACATCTCCAAGACCGGCAAGATCGCCGGTTGCCGGGTGTCCGAGGGCGTGGTCCGCAAGGGCGCCAAGGTCCGGATCATCCGCGACGACGTCGTGGTTCTGGAACTGGGCACCCTTACGACGCTCAAGCGCTTCAAGGACGAGGTAGGAGTGCGGCATGCATTTCCAGGGCTTCCAGGACATCAAGGCCGGCGACTACATCGAGTGCTTCACGGTCGAAGAGATCAAGCGCACGCTGGACTAGTCCGCGCCGCATCGATGAAACGAAAGGAAAGGCGGTGCGCAAGCGCCGCCTTTTCGCCTTACCTGTCGGAGATCAAACCGCATGCGCCGTTTCCTGATCGCCGTCCTGACCCTGTCCGCCATCGCCGGCCCCGCTGCGGCCGAGACGCGCTTCCTCGCCTACAACGCGTCGGACCGGGTTACCCAGGCCCTGACGCGCGGCATCACGCTGGAAGCCGACCGCGGTCTGTTCGGCGCGATCAACGTGCGCCGGATCATCTCCACCTCGAACCGCGGTCAGGCCGATATCCGACGCGGCGGCCCTGACGAGGTTCGGCGCGCTCTGCCCGCGGGGTCGAAGGAGACGGCCGTCTATTCCATCACGCCGGAAGGCGGCGGTCGGGCGCTGGGCCGGGCCCTCTGCCCCGGTTCCGACGAGACCTGGATGGTGCTTGGGCGGGTGCGGCTGGCGCGGCCGCTGACGGCTCATGCCGTCGGGCGCTGGTCGGACGGAACTTATCGCCACTGCGTGCAGCTGTCCTACGACTGGCGCGGCGAGTGGGCTTTCCCGCCTGCGGGCGGCGCCTCGGACGATACGAACGCGCCTGTCGCGCGATAGGCGTTCACCTCGCCACAGAGCCTCGCTAAGGTTGCGGCAATGCCCGTCGCCGCCGCCCCTCGCCAGACCGGACTGAAGCGCCTCGCCGTCGCGCTGGGCTTCCTGTGTCTGGTCCTTTTCCTGCTGGCCATTGAAAACAGGCACGCGATCGAGGCCTGGCGCGCCCTGCGCGACGAGGCCGTTCCGGCGGCGAGGCGTGTCGCCGATTGGGCGATCGGTTTGCCGTCAGGCGCGTCCGAGGGCTTGTCAGGCCTGAAGACGGCGGTGACGACCGACCCTCGGGTCGAGGCCGCGGATGCCAGCGACGTCGTTCTTGCCGGAGAGTTCGGCCCGGCCGATGACGTCACCCGCGCCGTCACGGGCGCCTTGGCGGTCGTCGGCGCCGACCTTCGCTTCGAAACGGGCGACGTCCTGCGCACCCGGCCTGTGCGCATCGCCGCCGGGCGCGAGGTCGCCGTGGGCGGGCGCACCTTCGCCGAGCGGTGGAACGCGCCGGCTGACGCGCAGATCGAGCTGCGCCGCGTCGTTCCGAGCGAACGGGCGAGAGCCGTCGCCGCGTCTGCGCCGTGCGCCGGCGAGATCCCTGGCGCCGTCGCCCTGCTGCATCGCCGGGACCGGCTGGATATGATGGTGTTTCGCGCCGGGGCGAATGTCGGGCCGGATGCGCCGCCCTCCGCCCTGTGCGGGCTCTGGAGTTTCCGTCGAAGATGAAGCGCCGACATTCCTGGGGCCTGAAGCGGTTTCTGGCCGTCGCCGTTCTGGCGGGCCTCGCGGCCGTCTGGACATGGACGGCGCCGGGAGACGCCGCGCTGTGGCCCGCCCGCGCCGACGAGGCCGGGGTCGAGGTTCATCTGCTGGATAACGGCTTCCACACCGATCTGGCGGTTCCGCGCGCGGCGCTTGAGGCGCGGCCCGGACCGCTGGCGGACGCGGTGCGGGATCTGGCGCCGGGGGACTGGATACTGATCGGCTGGGGCGACGCGAAATTCTATGTCGATCAGAGCCCGATGGAGCGCCGGCTTCCCGACGGCCTGCGCGCCTTCTTCAGGCCGGGCAATGCGTCGGTGATCATGCTGGACCCGGCCCAGCGCGACCCTCGCGCGGCCTTTGCGCCCGAAAGCCGCCGCGCCTTCCGGCTGTCGTCGGCAGGTTTCGACGCGATGGCGGACCATATTCAGGGCTCGATGGCCCTGTCCGAGGGCCGCGCCCGGATCGCGGCGGCTCGCGCGGGCGACGATGCGCGCTTCTTTGCCAGCCGCGAGCATTTCTCGATCGGGCATCTGTGCAACCACTGGAGCGCGGGCGTCCTGAACGCGGCGGGCCTGCCCGTACGGCCACTTCGATCGATCACTTCGGCCGAGGTCATGGCGACCATCGACCGCGCTGAATTGGACACCAGCGCTTCACGGGACTAGACCCCGCGCTCGTTTATTCGCCGCGTTCGAAGGGCTCCGCCTTTCTGACCCCGACGCGGCATCGCTTTTTCAAGCCGGGTCCGATCCCCGGCGGGCGACAAGGACAGAGCCATGAGCAACCGCAAACCGAAGAAGCCCGCCGCCAAGGCCGGCACCGTCAGCCAGCGCCAGCTGCGCGCCTCCGAAATGATCCGCCACGCCCTGGTCGNCATGAGCAACCGCAAACCGAAGAAGCCCGCCGCCAAGGCCGGCACCGTCAGCCAGCGCCAGCTGCGCGCCTCCGAAATGATCCGCCACGCCCTGGTCGAGGTCATGCGCGAGAATGAGATCCGCGACCCGGCCCTGGTCGGCGTTTCGGTCACCGTCACCGAGGTGCGGCTGTCGCCCGATCTGAAGCACGCCACGTGCTTCGTCGAGCCGCTGGGCGCGGGCGTCGAGACGGCGCCGGTCGCCGGCCATATCGACGAGATCGTCAAGGCGCTGAACGTCCACGCCAAATTCCTGCGCGGGGCGCTGGGGCGGCATATCGATATGCGCTTCACCCCCGACCTGCGCTTCCGCCACGACGAGAGCTTCGCGGCCGCCGAGCGCCTGAACCGGCTGCTGGACGACCCTCGCGTCCGCGCCGACGTCTATGTGCCGGTCAGTCCGATTACACCTATCGCGGGGCCACCTTCGCGGGCTCGCCCACCCTGCTGCCCGGCGCCTCTATCCAGACCCGGCAGGGCTGCAGCTCGAGATAGTTGGTGTNCTGGGGCGGCATATCGATATGCGCTTCACCCCCGACCTGCGCTTCCGCCACGACGAGAGCTTCGCGGCCGCCGAGCGCCTGAACCGGCTGCTGGACGACCCTCGCGTCCGCGCCGACGTCTATGTGTCGCCGTTCGAGGATGACGACGCGGAAGAGGACGGCCCGGCCTGATGGGCCGCCGCAAGAAGGGCGAGATCGTCAACGGCTGGGTCTGTCTGGACAAGCCGTACGGCATGGGATCGACGGACGCGGTGTCGAAGGTCCGCCGCCTGTTCGACGCCCAGAAGGCCGGCCACGCCGGCACGCTGGATCCGCTGGCCAGCGGCATCCTGCCTATCGCGCTGGGCGAGGCGACCAAGACCGTGCCCTTCATGATGGAGGCGCAGAAGGTCTATCGCTTCACCATCAACTGGGGCGTCACGACCGACAGCCTGGACCGCGAGGGCGAGATCACCGCCCGGTCGGACGTGCGGCCCGATGTCGAGGCCGTGCGCCTGGCGCTGCCGGCCTTCGTAGGCGAGATCGATCAGGTTCCGCCGCAGTTCAGCGCCATCAAGGTGGACGGCCAGCGCGCCTATGACCTCGCCCGGGACGGGGCCGAGTTCGAACTGGCCAGCCGCCGGGTGACCATCCACGAGGCCGCGGTCACCGACGCGCCCGACGCGGACCACGTCGAGATCACCATGCGGACGGGCAAGGGCGTCTATGTGCGGTCGCTGGCCCGCGATCTGGCGCTGGATTTCCTGACCGATCTGGTGCATAGGGACGCCGCCTCGGAAGGCTTGCTTCCCGTTGCGACCGCCCTGGACGACATCCCGGAGCTGGCCGTGACGGATCAAGACGCCTTCTCGCTTCGTCAGGGACGACCGATCGTTCTGCTCCCCCGACAGGTCGAAACGCTCAAAAGCCGCCTTCGGGATGGCTCCAGAACCGTTTCAGCCTTTCACGGACAGACCCTCGTCGCTCTCGGTCAGTTGCGGGCCGGCCGGCTAGAACCCGACCGCGTTTTTAACCTCCTTTAGGAGCCCTCCCGATGTCGATTACTGCTGAACGCAAGAACGAAGTCATCGCCGACAACGCCCGCTCCGCCGGCGACACCGGCTCGGCCGAGGTCCAGGTCGCGATCCTTTCGGAACGCATCGCCAACCTCACCGAACACTTCAAGACCCACAAGAAGGACAACCACTCGCGCCGCGGCCTGCTCAAGATGGTCTCGCAGCGTCGTCGCCTTCTTGACCACCTGTCGAAGGTCGATCGCGAGCGCTACACCGCCCTGATCGGCAAGCTGAACCTGCGCCGCTAAGCGCAGATCGCGGAAGAGTTTCGAGGCGCGGGCCACGTCCGCGCCTCTTTCCGCATCCAGAGACCAGCCGCGCGCCGCGGTTTATGACGGCGCATGACGCGAGGGCCATACTGGTCCTCTTCTCCCGGGCGGTTCGCGATGGCGCGGACGCCCATGGACCGAAGGACTGAACGCCCGACGCTCCACCCACTGATGGGACCCCGCGCGGAATCCGCCCGCGGGATATGAAAGACGAACATGTTCGATATCAAACGCAAGACGATCGACTGGGCCGGCCGCCCGCTGACGCTGGAAACGGGCCGCATCGCCCGTCAGGCCGACGGCGCCGTCCTGGCCACCTACGGCGAGACCGTCGTCCTCGCCACCGTCGTCTACGGCCGCGCGCCCAAGCCGGGCCTGGATTTCTTCCCGCTGACCGTCAACTACCAGGAAAAGACCTTCGCCGCCGGCAAGATCCCGGGCGGCTATTTCAAGCGTGAAGGCCGTCCGACCGAGAAGGAAACCCTCGTCAGCCGCCTGATCGACCGCCCGATCCGCCCGCTGTTCGTCAAGGGCTTCAAGAACGAGACCCAGGTCGTCATCACCGTGCTGCAGCACGACATGGAGAACGACCCGGACGTGGTCGGCATGGTCGCCGCCTCGGCCGCCCTGACCATCTCGGGCGTGCCCTTCATGGGCCCGATCGGCGCCGCGCGCGTCGGCTACATCGACGGCGAGTTCGTGCTGAACCCGACGCTGGACCAACTGCCCGACTCGCAGCTGGACCTGGTCGTCGCCGGCACCCAGGACGCCCTGATGATGGTCGAATCCGAAGCCAAGGAGCTGTCGGAAGAGATCATGCTGAACGCCCTGATGTTCGCGCACCGCGGCATGCAGCCGGTGATCGACGCCATCATCGGCCGAGCACGCCGCCAAGGAGCCCTTCGACTTCCAGCCCGACGACGTGTCGGACATCGTCACCTCGATCCAGTCGCTGGTCGGCGAGGACATCAAGGCCGCCTACACCCACGCCGGCAAGTACGAGCGCCGCAACGGCGTCGACGTGGCCAAGAAGGCCGCCGCCGCCAAGCTGGTGAAGACCGACGAGAACCCGGACGGCGTCGACGCCGCCAAGTTCGGCGTCGCCTTCAAGGAATGCGAAGCCCACGTCCTGCGCCGCGACATCATCGACAACGGCCACCGCGTCGACGGCCGCGCCCTGGACAAGGTCCGGGACATCGTCTCGGAAGTCGGCGTCTTCCCGCGCACCCACGGCTCGGCCCTGTTCACCCGCGGTGAAACCCAGGCCATCGTCGTCGCCACGCTCGGCACCGGCGAGGACGAGCAGTACGTGGACGCCCTGTCGGGGACGTACAAAGAGAAGTTCCTGCTGCACTACAACTTCCCTCCCGGCCGTCGGGAAATCGGTCACGGCAAGCTGGCCTGGCGGGCGATCCGTCCGATGCTGCCGTCGGCGGAAGAGTTCCCCTACACCATCCGTCTGGTGTCGGAGATCACCGAGTCCAACGGTTCGTCCTCGATGGCCACGGTCTGCGGTTCGTCGCTGGCGCTGATGGACGCGGGCGTGCCGCTGAAGCGTCCCGTCTCGGGCATCGCCATGGGCCTGATCCTGGAGCCCTCGGGCGAGTTCGCCATCCTGTCCGACATCCTGGGTGACGAAGATCACCTGGGCGACATGGACTTCAAGGTGGCCGGCACGCGCGAAGGCATCACCTCGCTGCAGATGGACATCAAGGTCGCGGGCATCACCGAAGAGATCATGCGCAAGGCGATCGCCCAGGCTTCGGCCGGCCGCCTGCACATCCTCGACGAGATGGACAAGGCCATCGACGGCGCCCGCACCGAGCTGGGCGAGTACGCGCCCAAGATCGAGTCGATCAAGGTTCCGACCGACAAGATCCGCGACATCATCGGCACCGGCGGCAAGATCATCCGCGAGATCGTCGAAAAGACCGGCGCCAAGATCAACATCGAGGACGACGGCACGGTGAAGATCGCTGCTTCGGACCAAGAGAAGATCGACGCGGCCAAGAACTGGATCTCGTCGATCGTGTCCGAGCCCGAGCCCGGCACCATCTATTCGGGCAAGGTCGTGAAGGTCGTCGACTTCGGCGCCTTCGTGAACTTCTTCGGCGCCAAGGACGGTCTGGTCCACGTGTCGCAGATCAGCCTGGAACGCGTCGCCAACCCGGCCGACGTCCTGACCGAAGGTC
This sequence comes from Brevundimonas sp. Root1423, assembly GCF_001426805.1. Lineage (NCBI taxonomy): Bacteria > Pseudomonadati > Pseudomonadota > Alphaproteobacteria > Caulobacterales > Caulobacteraceae > Brevundimonas > Brevundimonas sp. Root1423. The sequence continues at coordinate 95,504 of NZ_LMFL01000012.1, read as the reverse complement.
AGGAAGTGAAGGTCAAGTTCCTGGGCATGGACGATCGCGGCAAGACCAAGCTGTCGATGGGACATCACCGACAAGATCAACGCCGAGCGCGCTGAACGCGGTGAACCGGCCCTGTCGGACGACACCGGCGGCCGTCCGAAGCGTGAAGGCGGCGGCGATCGCGATCGCGGTCGCAGCCGTCGCTAAGCGGCGACTGAGCTGAACTGAACGAGGCCCCGGTGGAAACGCCGGGGCCTTTTTCTATGGGCGGAGCGCGCGGCGCGGGCGGCGGAAAAAACAGTCTCATGAGTCTCATGAGTCTCATCCGGCGCACGGGGCGGGCGCGGACAACACCGCCCGGAGCGTCCGGGACGGGTCGCGGGATTCGGTTGTCAAAGAGCGCGGGCGAAGGTCAGGGCGGCAGTGTCGCACGGGCCGTTCCTGCGGCTGGAAAATGACGCTGCTGTGCGCGGGATCGCGTGACGGATCAGGGGGTTGGGCGCGCGAAGTCGTCTGGCTGGCGGCGGATTGGTCGCATCGTCTCCTCCTGTTCGCGCAGCGAATGGGGAGGTGGCGCGGCGCGCCTTCGCGCCGTGACGGAGGGGGCGGCGCAGGCGTCAGCCTGTCATCCGCCAATCACCCTTAGCCGGCGCCGCCCCCTCCACCACCCGGGCTGAGTCGCCCGGGCGGTCCACCTCGCCATCGCCCTCTGCGACAGGGAGGAGACAGGAAGGGCGGCGGCGCGGCTGTTCGAGGGTGGTCGACCCGTGCGAGGCGGTGGAGATGATGCCGCTGTCGGAAGTTTAGATCTCGGCCTCAGTAATCGATGACAGCCTGAGGCATGTGCGCGGGGGCTGGTGGCGCGCTAGTCTTTCGATTTCAAGAGTTTGATTAGTTGTTCAATGTCTTGATTGGTGGTGTTGATCTTGACAAAAATGTCTTTGAGCTTCGCTTTATCCTGAGGGCTCAGGGAAGGGCGACCTGTCATCAGGGCGTTTCCCATTCCGCCAACCATTTCTACGGAAGTGCCGTCAATCTTAGTCACCGCGATAGTAAGGTAATCAGGGGTCACAGACGTAGGCGACGCGTACGGCAGAGCTGAATGTAGCTGGATGACGTAATCGCCGATGCGGGACTGAAATTTTCCGTTTTCCGCAGAACGGCCCCACGGCATCCTGCCGGCCATGGTTTCGGAGTGGATAGCTCCGATAAGTTCGGACATTTGCGCAGAGCTAGTTGCCATTCATAGATGCCTTTAAGCTAAACTCGACCTCAATCAAAAACGTATCCAGATCTATTAGACGAGACTTCAGTAGATCGAGAGAGACATCGGCGTTGGCGTCGGCGAGGAGCTTTTGAGTTGCGTGATAGCCATCGACACAGGTGGTAATAAAATCTCTTGCGATATCAGCTTGTTCGCTCGCAAGACCATCTTTCACGGATACCATTTTTGTAAGGCTTGCGCGAGCGCGACTATAGGCGGAGGAGGCATCGGCCCAGCGCGATGCGCCGACGTGAGCTTCAGCGTCCTCTGCAGCCGCTTTTGCTGTTCGCAATTCGGTGACCACATCAAATGAGCCAAATTCCTTTTTTAGTCGAACGATGGCGTTAGCTGCTGCCGAAGCTGCTGACTGTGTTTTTACCAGTTGCCACCAAGTAATGAAAAACCCCGCGACCGAAATCACCAAGCCCCACAAGCCGATGAAGAAGCCGTAAGCCCCCACCAGGTCCTGCTGTGTGGTCCGAACAATCTCACGCGCACCCCAAAATGTACCGGCGGCGGCAACCACGATTGTCAGCGCTACAGCGACTCGGTTTTTTCTGAGCCAGCTGAACGGTGAGGTCTGCTTGTTTTGGAGATCGCTCAGAACTATCGCCCGCCTAAACTAATGTCTCAGCTGCGCAACGCCACCATTCGTTGTCAAGCCACGTGTTTGGAACAGGCTCCCTAGGAGCGCTGTAGCTCCTCAATGCACCCGCGCCTTCCCGATCTCCAGCCCGCCATCCCCCGCTGACACGGCGATCACCGACCCGTCCTCGATCTCGCCCGCGAGCAGCTTCCGCGCGATCGGATCGACCAGATCCTTCTGGATCACCCGCTTCAGCGGCCGCGCCCCATAGACCGGGTCGTAGCCCTTGTCAGCCAGCCAGGCGTAGGCGCCGTCGTCGAGCGACAACGTCAGCCGGCGGTCGGCCAGCAGCTTCTCGAACCGGGAAAGCTGTATGCGGACGATGCCCGACATCTGGTCGCGGCCGAGGCGGCGGAAGAGGATGATCTCGTCGATGCGGTTCAGGAACTCGGGGCGGAAATGGCCGCGGACCTGTTCCATGACATAGGGGCGGACGCTCTCGACGTCGTCGCCCTCGCCCTGACCGGCCAGGGCCTCGGAGCCGAGGTTGGAGGTCATGATGATCAGGGTGTTCCTGAAGTCGATGGTCCGGCCCTGACCGTCGGTCAGGCGGCCGTCGTCCAGCACCTGCAGCAGGACGTTGAAGACGTCGGGGTGGGCCTTTTCGACCTCGTCGAACAGGACGACCTGATAGGGGCGGCGGCGGACGGCCTCGGTCAGGGCACCGCCCTCGTCATAACCGACATAGCCGGGAGGGGCGCCGATCAGGCGGGAGACGCTGTGCTTCTCCATATACTCCGACATGTCCATGCGGGTGATGGCGGCCTCGTCGTCGAACAGGAACTCGGCCAGGGCCTTGGTCAGTTCGGTCTTGCCGACGCCCGTGGGGCCGAGGAAGAGGAAGCTGCCCAGCGGGCGGTTGGGGTCGTTCAGCCCGGCGCGGGCGCGGCGCACGGCGTCCGAGACGGCGGCGAGGGCCTCGTTCTGGCCGACGACGCGGCGGGACAGGGCGTCCTCCATCTTGAGCAGCTTTTCGCGCTCGCCCTCCAGCATCTTGTCGACCGGGACGCCGGTCCAGCGGCNATGCTGGATGCGGTTGCCGAGCTGGGCCAGGACGCTGTCGGGAATGTCGGCCGGGTTCTGGGTGACGAAATAGACGCCGACGCCCTTGGAGCGGATCAGTCGCACGACCTGCTCGACCTTTTCGCGCAGGGCGTCGGGCGTGTCGTTGAACAGCAGGTGGGCCTCGTCGAAGAAGAAGACGCGGCGAGGGCCTCGTTCTGGCCGACGACGCGGCGGGACAGGGCGTCCTCCATCTTGAGCAGCTTTTCGCGCTCGCCCTCCAGCATCTTGTCGACCGGGACGCCGGTCCAGCGGCTGACGACCTGGGCGATCTGTTCGGCGTCGACCACTTCCGGGGTCAATGGTCCGGACCCGGACGATTCCGCGGCCTCGGCCTCGGCGAGCTGTTTCTCGATCTGGGGGATCTGGCCGTAGGCGATCTCTGACGCGCGGCCCAGGTCGCCGGCGCGCTGGGCGGCGGCCAGTTCGGCGCGCAGGCGGTCGAGGGTTTCGCGCAGCTGGGCGCCCTGGCCGACCTTTTCCTTNATCTGGCCGTAGGCGATCTCTGACGCGCGGCCCAGGTCGCCGGCGCGCTGGGCGGCGGCCAGTTCGGCGCGCAGGCGGTCGAGGGTTTCGCGCAGCTGGGCGCCCTGGCCGACCTTTTCCTTTTCCGACTTCCAGCGGGCGGTCAGGTCGTCGGACTGGCCCTCGAGGTCGGCGATCTCGTCCTCGAGTTTTTCGAGGCGCAGGCGGGACGCGTTGTCGTCCTCCTTCTTCAGGGCCTCGCGCTCGATCTTCAGCTGGACCAGACGGCGGTCGATCTCGTCCAGGGCCTCGGGCTTGGAGTCGACCGCCATACGCACGCGCGAGGCGGCCTCGTCGATCAGATCGATCGCCTTGTCGGGCAGGAAGCGGTCGGTGATGTAGCGGTGGCTGAGGGTGGCGGCGGCGACGATGGCGCTGTCGCTGATGCGCACGCCGTGGTGGACCTCATACTTCTCCTTGATGCCGCGCAGGATGGAGACGGTGTCCTCGACGCTGGGCTCCTCGACGAAGACGGGCTGGAANCCGCGTCGCGGACGGCCGGGCTGCGACGATGGCGCTGTCGCTGATGCGCACGCCGTGGTGGACCTCATACTTCTCCTTGATGCCGCGCAGGATGGAGACGGTGTCCTCGACGCTGGGCTCCTCGACGAAGACGGGCTGGAAGCGGCGGGCGAGGGCGGCGTCCTTCTCCACATGCTTGCGGTACTCATCCAGCGTGGTGGCGCCGACGCAGTGCAGCTCGCCGCGGGCCAAGGCGGGCTTCAGCAGGTTGGAGGCGTCCATGGCGCCGTCGCCTTTGCCCGCGCCGACCAGGGTGTGCATCTCGTCGATGAACAGGATGATGCCGCCCTCGGCCGCGGTGACCTCGGCCAGCACGGCTTTCAGCCGCTCCTCGAACTCGCCGCGGTTGCCAGCGCGATTATCAGAACCGCATCTCGGGTCCGATGTTCGACCGCATTGACCTGACCGTGGAGACGCCNTTCTCCTTGATGCCGCGCAGGATGGAGACGGTGTCCTCGACGCTGGGCTCCTCGACGAAGACGGGCTGGAAGCGGCGGGCGAGGGCGGCGTCCTTCTCGACGTGTTTGCGGTACTCATCCAGCGTGGTGGCGCCGACGCAGTGCAGCTCGCCGCGGGCGAGGGCGGGCTTGAGCAGGTTGGAGGCGTCCATGGCGCCGTCGCCCTTTCCGGCGCCCACCAGGGTGTGCATCTCGTCGATGAACAGGATGATGCCGCCCTCGGCCGCGGTGACCTCGGCCAGCACGGCTTTCAGCCGCTCCTCGAACTCGCCGCGNTCCGGATGGCGGAGGAAGGGGCGAGCGAGCGGGGGCTGCCGAGCGGTGTGTCGCCCTTTCCGGCGCCCACCAGGGTGTGCATCTCGTCGATGAACAGGATGATGCCGCCCTCGGCCGCGGTGACCTCGGCCAGCACGGCTTTCAGCCGCTCCTCGAACTCGCCGCGGTATTTGGCGCCGGCGATCAGGGAGCCCATGTCGAGGGCCATGACCACCTTGTCGCGCAGGGACTCCGGCACGTCGCCGTTGACGATGCGCAGGGCCAGACCCTCGACGATGGCGGTCTTGCCGACGCCGGGCTCGCCGATCAGGACGGGGTTGTTCTTGGTGCGGCGGGCGAGGACCTGGATGGTGCGGCGGATCTCCTCGTCGCGGCCGATGACGGGGTCGATCTTGCCGTCGCGGGCGGCCAGGGTCAGGTCGCGGGCGTAGCGTTTGAGNGCGGCGGGCGAGGACCTGGATGGTGCGGCGGATCTCCTCGTCGCGGCCGATGACGGGGTCGATCTTGCCGTCGCGGGCGGCCAGGGTCAGGTCGCGGGCGTAGCGTTTGAGCGCGTCGTAGCCATCCTCGGCGGCGGCGCTGTCGGCGGTCTTGCCCTTGCGGACCTCGGCGATGGCGGCGTCGAGTTTCTCGGGCGTGGCGCCGACGGATTTGAGCACCTCGGCGGCGACGCCGCCCTCGCGGGCGATGGCGCCCAGCAGACGTTCGGTGGTGACGAAGGCGTCGCCGGCCTTCTTCGAGGCTTCCTCGGCGGAGGAGAAGACGCGGGCGGTGTCGCCGTCGAGATAGAGCTGGCCCGAGCCGCCCGAGACCTGGGCGCGCTTCTTGAGGGCGGTTTCGGTGGCGGTTTCCGCGCGCGCGGGGTCGCCGCCGGCGGCGGTGATGAGGTTGCGGGCGAGGCCGTCGCGCTCTTCCAGCAGGACCTTGAGCAGGTGTTCGGGGGCGAACTGCTGGTGGCGGCGGGCGAGGGCCAGCGACTGGGCGGACTGGACGGCCTGTTTGGCGCGATCGGAGTAGAGGTCGAGATTCACGGCGTGTCCCCTGTTCAGGCGGAGTGTGCGCCCAAGAACGCCCTTTCAGAAGCGACGCCTTGAGACGGGGCAAATCTGGGTGTGGCGATCGGATCACACAAGGGCGGGGCGGTCTGGCGCAGGGGCGGGGCGCGGGCTAGCGTCGGCGCCGAGTTCAGTCCGGAGCCCCTGCATGTCCATACGTCTCACCCGCCGCGCGGCGCTGGTTTCGTCCGTGGCCGGAGCGGCCGCCCTGCCGTCGACGGGGTGGGCGCAGGCGCCCGCCAACGACAGCGCGGCGCTGGCGGACCAGGTCGACGCCTATGTGACGCGGACGATGGCGGCCTTCCCGGACCAGCCGGCGGTATCGGTGGCGCTGGTCAAGGGCGGGCAGGCGGTGCTGACGAAGGGCTACGGCGCGCGGGCGGTCGGCGGGGCGGCGGTGGACGAGCACACCCTGTTCGCCATCGCCTCGAACACCAAGGCGGTGACCTGCGCGGCGCTGGCGATCCTGATCGACGAGGGCAAGGTCAAGTGGGACGAGCCGGTGCGGACGTATCTGCCCGGCTTCAGCCTGTCGAAGCCCGAGCTGAACGACATGGTCACGGTGCGCGATCTGGTCAGTCACCGGATCGGGTTTGGCCTGGGCGCCGGGGACCTGCTGTTCTGGCCCAACAGCGACCGGACGCGGGCCGAGATCATGGCGGCCATTCCGCATGTGCCGATCGAGGACAGCTTCCGCACCACCTACCACTACTGCAACCTGATGTTCGTGGCCGCGGGCGAGGTGGTGGCGGCGGCCTCGGGCATGCCGTGGGAGCAGTTCGTCCAGACGCGGATCCTCGACCGTCTGGGCATGAGCGAGACCCTGCCGCTGATGACGGCGGCGGACCCGGCGAAGTCGGCCCTGCCGAACGGCCGGATCGGACCGCCGCTGCGGTATCAGGGCGAAATGAAGAACATCGGCCAGTCGATCCAGGAGGTCTGGGACTGGGCGGCGGCCGGGGCGGCTGGCGGCTTCGTCACCAATCCGGTGGACTGGGCGAAGTGGATCGCGGTGCAGCTGGCGCGCGGCGCCCTGCCGGACGGGACGCGGCTTTATTCCGAGGCGCGGGCCAACGAGATGTGGCGGCCGAACATCCTGATCTCGAACTCGGCCGGGCCGACGGCGCAGCTGCCGAACCGGGCTGTGGCCTCGACCTATGCGACGGGCTGGCAGGTGCAGGACTATCGCGGCGAGCGCATGATCACCCACGGCGGCGGGGCGCCGGGCTTCATCTCGGGCACGGTGCTGATCCCCGGGCGGGACGCCGGTTTCAGCTATTTCACCAACGCCGAGGAGAGCTTCCTGACACGGGCGCTGCGCAGCGGCATCACCGACATCATCATGGGCAAGGCCGACTTCGACTGGGTCGCGGACGGCGTGCGGCTGAAGACCGAGGGCGACGCGAAATCGATCGCGGCGGCGGCGGAGATCGACGCCAAACAGGCGGCGGGCGCGCCGCCGTCCCTGCCGCTGTCCGCCTATCGCGGCACCTGGCGCGATCCCTGGTATGGCGACATCACCATCGAGGCGCGGGACGTGGTGCTGTGGCTGACGTTCAGCCGGACGCCGGCGCTGAACGGGCCGCTGGAACCGTATGACGGCGACACCCTGAGGACGCGGTTCACCGACCGGCGGGAGGAGGACCTGTTCATCACCTTCAAGGTCGAGAACGGGGCCCCCGTCTCGGCGACGATGAAGGCGGTCAGTCCGGATGCGGACTTCTCGTACGACTACCACGACCTGCGGCTGACCAGGGTCTGACGGCGGCGTTGTAGGAACCATCAGGACGCGGCAATCGTTCAAGCCGCGCCTTTCGCGCGGGCTGCGCGTTGTCAGGGGGCGAAATGACAGACGCGACGACCTCCGGGCCGATCGACGGTGACCGCTATCGCCTGCTGGTGAACGCGATCACTGACTACGCCATCTACATGCTGGACGCCGGCGGACACGTGGCCAGCTGGAATGCCGGGGCGGAGCGGTTCAAGGGCTATACGCCGGCGGAGATCGTCGGCGAGCATTTTTCGCGCTTCTATACTGATGAGGACCGGGCGACCGGCGTGCCGGCGCAGGCCCTGCATCAGGCCGCGACCGAAGGGCGTTTTGAACAGGAGGGCTGGCGCGTCCGCAAGGACGGGACCCGGTTCTGGGCCCATGTCGTCATTGACCCCATCCGGTCGCCCGAGGGCGGGCTGATCGGCTTCGCCAAGATCACGCGCGACCTGACCGAGCGGAAGCTGGCGGCCGAGGCCCTGCGCAAGAGCGAGGAGGAATTCCGCCTGCTGGTCGAGGGCGTCACCGACTACGCCATCTACATGCTGGACCCGCAGGGACGGGTGACGACCTGGAATGCGGGCGCGCAGCGCATCAAGGGTTATCGGCCCGAGGAGATCATCGGCGGGCATTTCTCGGCCTTCTACACCGAGGAGGACCGGGCCTCGGGCGCGCCGGACGAAGCGCTGGCCGTTGCGGCCCGGGAAGGGCGGTTCGAGACCGAGGCCCTGCGGGTCCGCAAGGACGGGACCAGCTTCCGGGCGCATGTCGTCATCGACGCTATCCGGCACGAGGACGGCGGGCTGCTGGGGTTCGCCAAGATCACGCGCGACGTCACCGAACGGGTCGAGGCGCAGCGCGCGCTGGAAGACGCCCGGGAGGCGCTGTTCCAGTCGCAGAAGATAGAAGCCATCGGCCAGCTGACCGGCGGGATCGCCCACGACTTCAACAACCTTCTGATGGCCGTGATGGGCAGTCTGGAGCTGGTGCGCAAACGGCTGGACTACGATCCACGGGTCACGCCGCTGATCGACAACGCCATCCAGGGTGCGGAGCGGGGCGCTGTCCTGACGCAAAGGATGCTGTCGTTCGCCCGCAAACAGGAACTGACTTTCGGAGCGGTCGACGTTCCCGTGCTGGTTCGCGGGATGTCGGAGTTCATCGACCGAACCATCGGACCGAACGTCGAGGTGGCGCTGCGCTTTTCGCCGGGCCTGCCGCGGGCTCACTCCGATCCCTACCAGCTGGAAGCGGCGCTGCTGAATCTGGTGGTCAATGCGCGGGACGCCATGCCGCGCGGCGGGGCGATCACCATCTCGGCCGAACCGGTGGCGGGCGCCGGTTCCATGACGGAGGTCCCGGGCGACGCTGCCTTCGTGCGGATCAGCGTTCAGGACACCGGCGAGGGTATGGACGAGGCGACGCTGCGGCGTGCGACCGAGCCTTTCTTCACCACCAAGGGCGCGGGCAAGGGCACCGGTCTGGGCCTGTCGATGGTGCACGGGCTGGCCGAGCAATCAGGCGGCCGTTTTGGCCTGACCAGCCGCGAAGGGGAAGGGGTCGCCGCCCATATCTGGTTGCCCGTCGCGGGCAAGGATGAGACGGCGGAGGTGGCTTCGGGTGCGCCGAAACCGGCATCGGGCCGAAGGGGGCTGCGTATCCTCGTGGTCGACGATGACAGGCTGGTGCTGACCAATACGGTCGCCATGCTGGAAGACCTCGGCCATACGGTGGTCGCGGCGGAGTCAGCCAGGCAGGGGCTGGCGGCGGCGCAGAAAGACCCCGGAATTGATCTTGTCATCACTGACGAGGTCATGCCGAGGATGAGCGGGTCGGAGATGGCGGGCCGCATGCTGGAATCGCGGCCCGGCCTGCCGATCGGCGTGGTCACCGGCTATGCTGATGTGGCGGATCAGGGGCGCCGCCTGAGCCTTGGCCTGCCGCGTCTGGCCAAGCCCTTCACCCAGGCGACGCTGGCGGCCTTTGTCGACCAGCTGATCCTGGCCGAGGCCGAGCCGGCCTGACTACTCGGCCGTCTGGCGCCGTGAGACGCGGCCCGCTTCCAGCACCGGCATCCCGGCCTCGGTGGGGATGTAGATGGTTTCGCGGCCCGACTTGCCCGCGGTTTCCTTGAGCATGTCGATATAGGCCCAGCGCAGATAGTTGTCCGGGCCGCCGAGGCTTTCGGCCATGATGCGATTGGCCTCGTTGGTGCCGCGGGCACGGGCGACCTCGGCCTGGGCGGTCAGCTGGGCGGAGTCGAGGGCGGCCTGGGCCTCGAGCACCCGGATGCGGCGGTCCTGCACGGCCTGCTCATAGGCCGCCTTGCCCTGCATCTGCTTCGAATAGACGTTGTAGGTCGGCAGGCCGATCAGGGCGATGGCGGCGATGACGACGACCAGTGCAATCGAGCCGATGGTGATGCTTGTACCGCGCATTGGGACCCCCTGAGGCTGGCGGAAACGCCCGCGCGACCAGAGTCGCCGCGGGCGGTCCGGGGGTCAAGGGCGTCAGCGCGTCAGTTCGAGAATCTCGAGCTTGGAATCGACCTTCGGCCACGGAATGACCAGCCGCCAGCGGTTCGAGCCGATGCGTTCGAAGACGCCGACCTGATCCCGGATCGGCTGCTGGCCGTAGCGGGGGTAGCCCGTCTCGTCCGCGCCCCACGCCTGGGCGCCGACGAAGATCAGGCGATTGTCCGTGTCCGGATAAAGCAGGCCGCGCGTGCGCTGCGAGCCGTTGGTCTTGGTCAGGATCAGGTCGCCGCCGGGGGTCAGTTCGACCGAGCAGCGGAACCAGGGGTATTCGAGATAGGCGAGGCCGCCGGGAGAGTTGCTGCCAAGTTTGATCGTACGGCAGCGGTAGGCGCCGGGCGCGGGCTGGAGACGGCCGGCCTGACCGGCATTGGGGTCGACGAGCGGTCCCAGCGCCTCGACCTTGTCCGCGAAGCCGTTGTCCTCGGCCTCGGCCCGGCCAAGCCGCCAGGCCTGATCGAGACGACCCAGATTGGCGGCGTCGGCGGCCGAGACGACCTGACGCCAGTCGGCGGTTCCGCCCTGTTCGCCCTCTGCCGGAGGCGCGGGTGTCTGGCCGGGGGCGGCGGGGGTCCCGGGCCGCATCGGGGCCGGGGACGAGGTGTCGACGTCAGCCGGGGGCGCCGCCGGACCGGCGGCGGGCGGGGCGGTCTCTCCGCAGGCGGCGAGAAGGGCGGCGAGCGAGGCGACGGCGACGAGTGTTCGCATGGGATTTCCCTGGGGCTGCACCGTGCAAACGGTTGCGACGCGGAGGGGTTCAGCCGCCATGTGACGATCGGGGGTCCAGCAGGACGCCCGCGACCGTGGCGGCCAGCAGGCGCGGGGCCAAGGGCAGGCGCGCGACCTTGCCCAGCAGATGGTCGCGGACCCAGGGCAACAGGCGGCCGTCCGCCTGATAGAAGGGGGTGAAGCCGAGGCTGAGCGCCTGATAGAGGCGAACGTGCCAGCGGCGGGCGCGGGCGTAGGCGTTCAGGGCGGTCGGCAGGTCGCGGTGCTGCTTCAGGGCCTCGGAGAGCGCCAAGGCGTCCAGCAGACCCATGTTCACGCCCTGACCCAGCTGGGGGCTGGTCGAATGGGCGGCGTCGCCGAGCACCGCCAGCCGGTCCCCGACGGGACGGGCGAGGGTCTGGTGACCGTAGGAGGCGAGGGTCATCTGTTCGCGGTCGGTGATGGCGTCCATGACCGGCGTCAGCTCAGGCCAGAGGCGCAGGCAGTGCTCCTTCCACCTATCGAGCCCCAGCGCGTGCCAGTCGGCCCAGATCTCGGTCTTGAGGCTCCAGAAGAAGGTGGCAAGCGGGGCCGGATCGCCGGGCAGGGAGCCGCTGGGCAGGACGCCCAGCATGCGGCTGGCGCCCAGATAGACCTGTTCCAGCGCCGTCGGATCGAAGGGCGCGCCGGGCCAGGGCACGGTGGTCCACAGGGCCCCCCAAGCGAGGTCGCGCCGCTCCACGCCCATGCCGGCGGCGATGGCCGAGCGCGCGCCCGAGGCGTCGACGACGAGATTGAACGGCGCGGCGCTGCGGCGGCCGCTGCTGTCGGTCAGGCGGCCCGCGTCGGCGGCGACGATCTCGCGGTCCGTCTCGAAGTCGACGCCGGCCTCGACGCAGGCGTCGTACAGGATCGAGAACATGGCGGCGCGGTGGATGCCGATGGCCTGACGGGGCTTCTTCAGATCGCTGTAGCGGACATCGAGAACCACCCGGCCGCGCCGGGCCTCGCGGCCGAAGATGTGGTCGATGGGCTGGCCGAGGGCCTCGACCTGCGGGGTGAGGCCCAGCCCGTCGAGGACGTGCAGGCCGGTGGGCTGGAGCAGGAAGCCTGCGCCGACCGGGCGGGGCGTGGCGAACCGCTCATGGACCATGACGCGGCGGCCCTGCCTGACCAGCATCAGGGCGACGGCGAGGCCGGTGGGGCCGGCGCCGATCACGGCGATGTCGGCGGGGCGGGCGCGGCGGGGCGGCGGCGGGATGTCGAGGGTTTCGGGCGCGGATTTTCCGGAAGCACGCGGTCGCCGCGGCTTTGGAGCCTCGGTGGTCGGCGCGGGTTTCGCCCGCGGCTTGCGGGGTTTCGGGGCCGGCGGCTTCGTCACGCGGGGATGAGTTCGATCACGTCGAGGTTGGACTCGGCCTGGGGCCAAGGCAGGACCAGACGCCAGCGGCGGTCGCCGATCCGCTCCAGCACGGCGATCAGGTCGCGGTCGGGGCGCTGGCCGTAGGAGTTGGCGGCGGGCTCCTCGGCAAGGGCGAGGGAGCCGAGCATGACCATCTGGCGGTCGTTTTCGGGGAAGAGCAGGCCCGAGGGGCGCTGACTGCCGGTGACCTTCGAGAATTTCAGGCCGCGCGGGGTCTGTTCGATGCGGCAGGAGAACCAGCCGTAGACGACATAGCCGAGACCCTGTTCGCCGCCCTGCGAGCCCAGTTTGACGGTGCGGCAGCGGTAGTCGCCGGGCGGCGGGGCGACGGGCGCGCGGCGGATGTCGGGGGCGATCAGATCGCCGAGCGAGCGGAGGTCGCCCGAGCCGGTCTGGCGGCGCGCCTGCTGCAGGGCCAGCGACCAGGCGGCGTCGCGGCGGAGGTAGCGGTCGCGGTCGGATGCGGTGACGACGCTGCGCCAGTCGCGCAGGGCGGGACCGGCGCCGGAGGGCGGCGGCGGCGGCGGCGGAGCGCTGGCGCAGGCGGCCAGCGTCAGGGCCGCGAGGGCGATCAGGGCCGGGGATCGCGACAGGCTGGGCATGGGCGCTCCGCTTGGGGTCGGGCGCTCTTTGGGCCAGTCCGCGAGGCCGGCGTCAAGCACGCCGGGCTCGCGGGAGAGGGCCTCAGTCTTCGGCGGGAGCCTCGACCTTGCGGCGCGGGGCGCGGCGCTTGGGCGTGGGGGCTTCCTCCGAGGCGTCCGCCGGAGCGGAGGTCTCGACGGGCGCGGGCGCCGGAGCGGCCGAACGGGTCAGGAAGCCGGGCAGGGCCGAGGGACCATCGTCGGTCGCCACGCCGGCGTCGCGGCGCGGGCGGCGCTCGGCGCGTTCGGCGCGGGCCGGACGCTCCGCGCGCTCGGGCCGGTCCGCCTGTTCAACGGTTTCGGCGCGGGCTTCGGGCGCTTCGTCCGAGGGCGGAGCGTCGCCCTCGGGGCGATCGCCGCCTTCGCGGTCGAAGCGGGCGTTGCGTTCCAGCTGGCGGCGCTCCCAGCGCTCGCGGCGGGTCTCGCGGCGGCTGCCGTCGGGGTTGGTTCCGGCCTCGCCCTCAGGGCGCGGTTCGCGGTCGGCGCGCGGCTGGTCGTCGCGGTCGCGCCATTCGCGGCGGGGCTGCTCGCCCTGACGATCGCCGGAGCGGTCGCGTTCCTCGTTCTCTCGCTGGCGGGCCTCGATCTGGGCGAGGCGGTCGGCCTCCACCTTTTCGGCGGCCATGATGGCGGCGGCCTGTGCGCCGGTCTCGTCCTCGAAATCGATGTCGAAGCCCTGGCCGGCCAGTTCGCGCTGGGCGATCTCGGAGACGGGACGCGAGGGCTGCAGGGCGCGCAGGACGCGGAAATAGTGTTCGGCGTGCTGGGTGTAGTTTTCAGCGAGAACGCGGTCGCCGGCGGCCGAGGCGTCGCGCGCCAGCTGCATGTAGCGTTCGTAGACGGTCTGGGCGTTGCCGCGGACCTTGATGTTCTCGGGACCTTGCGAGTCCCACGAACGGTTCGGGTTGGTGGCGTTGGCGTTGTTGTTTCCGCCGCCGCTGCCGGGCTTCCTGTTGCGTCCGCGCTGACGCTTCATGCCCTTGAAATCTCTCATCGGAGGCTACCGTGCTTTGTATGAGGGACGGTCCGGGGCGAGGGCCGCGGGCGCTGTCCGTCTGGTCGTTCCGCTTCGTTCCGGGGCCAATCCCCGCTGACGATGTGATCGGAAATCCGTTGCCGCCCCGTGGTCCGCCGGGCGACCCGGCCCGACCGTCACTGCCCTGAGCGCGCGTGGATGGGCCAGAAGCGGACCAAGGCGTGCGTTTTGGGTGGGAGACAGATGAAGACTTAGCGCGGGCGGAGCCGCTTTCCAAGGGGAAGTTTTGGGCCGCCTACATCTTCGGAATGGGATTGGTGCGCGGATCGGGGCCGTTGGTGATCACCCGGTCGCGGTCGGACAGGTCCTTGACGATGATCACGTTGGCGAAGCCCGCTTCCTCGAACAGGGCCTTGACCTGCGGGCCCTGGTCCCAGCCGATCTCGACGGCGAAGATCCCTTCGGGCCGGAGGATGCGGCGGATCTCGGGCGCCAGTTCGCGGTAGGCGACCAGACCGTCGGGGCCGCCGTCCAGCGCCAGCAAGGGGTCGTGGTCGCGGACCTCGGGGTCGAGGCCGGGGATGTCGCCCGAGGGGATGTAGGGCGGGTTGGAGACCACCAGATCGAAGCTGTCGTCGCCGAAGCCGGCGGCCCATTCGGTGCGCAGGAAGGTTGCGCGGTTGTCGAGTTCGAGGTTGGCGGCGTTCTCTTTCGCCACAGCCAGGGCTTCGGACGAGATGTCGGTGCCGACGCCGCGCGCGCCGGCGCGTTCGGCCAAGGTGGCCAGCAGGATGGCGCCGGAGCCGGTGCCCAGGTCGATCATCTCGAAGGCGCGGTTCGGCGGGAAGGCCAGCATGACGACGTCGAGGATGGCCTCGGTGTCCGGGCGCGGGCTGAGCACGTCAGGGGTGACGTTCAGCATGATCTTCCAGAAGCCCTTCTTGCCGAGGATGCGCGAGACGGGCTCGCGGCGCAGGCGGCGTTCGACATAGGCGTCGAGTTGGGTCTGTTGATCGGCGGTGACCTCGCGATAGGGGTCGGCGAGGATGTCGGTGCGGGTCGCGCCGGTGGCGACCTCCAGCAGCAGGCGGGCGTCGATCGAGGGACTGTCGATGCGGCCGGCCTTGAGGGTCGCGGTGGCGGCCTTCCAGGCGGTGACGAGGGTCGGGGCGGTCATGGCCGGATCTCCAGAGGGTCGCCGACGGCGATGCGGCCTGCCGTCCCGATCGAGACGTACAGGCCGCACAGCACATGGCCGTACTGTTCGAACAGTGAAGCGCAGACATCGATGTCGCGTTCACCGGTTTCGGGATTTGCGTGGGTGGCGGCGCAGCGGGTGATCGGCTTGACGCCCTTCAGGGCGACGCCGCCGACGGTGATGTGGCGTCCGCTCCAGCCATTCTCGACCCAGGGCTCCAGCCCCTCGACCCAGATGTTGGCGCGGAAGCGGAGGGGGTCGAGCGGGCGGTCGATGCGGGCTTCGAGATCACGCACGCTGGCGAGGTTCAGCACCGAGGCGAAGCCGTTGCGGCTGTCCATGAAACGATGGCGGTCGCCGGCGGGGATGATCCTCAGCGGGCCGTCGACGGCGTCGCCGAGGAAGTCGGTCAGCCATGCGTCGAAGCGGGTCCGGTCGTCCGGATCGGACAGGCGGACGGCGAGGTCGGGATGCCCGTCGGCCTGCACCGTCATCACATCGGTCGGCTCGTCCCAGCGGGTGCGGACGCGGGCGAGCGACGGATCGCGCATCAGGACGGTGAAGCGCGTCTTGGGCAGCTGCGTCGGGGCCGCGGGATCGAAACCGGTGGGGCCGTCCTCCACGGCGTACATCCGGTCGCCGGGGAACCAGCCGCCGGCCTGCAACCGCGCCTCGGCGAGCGGTTCGGGCGTGAAGCCTTTCACGGGATGGCGCCAGAGGGCGGTGACGACGGCGTCGGTCATTCTGTTCGCTTGACGCGGACGCCCGCAGATTTCAAGTCGAAGCGGGGCGGAACGCGGTCCCGGCCGGAGCCGTTGTCGCGCGATGCGAAGTCAGTCGGGACACAAGAGAGGGCGCGGGGGCGGCCTCGGGCCGTGGGGGATCGCCGGCGCCATCGCAGGCGGGCTGGCCGCCGGGGCGGGCGCGGCGCATCTGCTGTATACGCGCGGCCACAAATACGGGATCGAGCTGAGGCAGAAGCGGCCGGAGCCGCTGCCGCCGCGCGCGCCCACGCCCGAGGATTTCGAGGCGAAGGAACCCGGACGCGGCCGGCTGGCGCAGCGGCCCGAACATATTCCGCACAAGGGCTGGGTCGACATCTTCTGGCGGCTGGGGATGTCCTATTTCGGCGACCGGATCGGGTTTCTGGCCGGGGGCGTGACCTTCTTCGTCATGCTGTCGCTGTTTCCGACCCTTGCGGCCTTCGTGACGGTCTACGGCCTGTTCGCCGATCCCACGGACGCAGCGGCGCGGGTGTCCTTCCTCTATTCGGTGATGCCATCGGGCGTGGCGCAGTTCCTGTCCGGCGAGATGCAGCGTCTGGCCGAGAATTCGAACACCCAGCTGACCTTCACCCTCGTCTGGACCCTGGCCCTGTCGATGTGGACCGCGAACGGGGCGATCAAGGTGCTCTTCTACGGGCTGAACGTCGCCTATCACGAGGTCGAGAAGCGCCACATCGTCAAGTACAACCTGATGTGCATGGCCTTCACGGTCGGCGGGCTGGCCTCGATCCTGATCACGGCGGGCATCATCGTGGGCGTGCCGCTGGTGCTGGGCGTGTTCGGCTGGGCGGCGGAGTGGAGCTATCTGGCGCCGTTCCGGTGGCCGGTGCTGCTGCTGGTCTATATCGCGGCCCTGACGCTGATCTACCGGATGGGGCCGTGCCGCCAGAAGGCGCGGTGGCGGTGGCTGACGCCGGGGGCGATCTTCGCGGCGCTGCTGAGCCTGACCCTGTCGCTGATCTTCAGCTGGTATCTGCAGACCTTCGTGCGCACGGCCTCCTATGGCCCGCTGGCGGCGATGATGGGTTTCCTGCTGTGGACCTGGCTGAGCGTGCAGATCATCCTGATGGGCGCCGAGCTGAACGCCGAGATCGAGCACCAGACGGCGATCGACACGACGACCGGCGATCCGCTGGCGATCGGCGAGCGCGGGGCGGTGGTGGCCGATACCGTCGGGCCCAAGCGCGGCAATCCGGCGGCGCTGGCGTTCACCATGCGGCACGCCGAGGCGCTGTCGGACCGGTTGCTGAAGCGGAAGATCAGAAGCCAGTAAGGCGGGCGTCTCCCTCCCCTTCATGGGGAGGGTGGTCGCGCAGCGACCGGGTGGGGAATTTCAGGCTTACCCCACCCTGTCGTCGCTTCGCGCCGACATCCCTCCCCATGAAGGGGAGGGAGAAACCATGCGCGCTTCAGCCGAACTCGGCTTCCAGATCGGCCAGACGCGCGGCCTGATCCTCGGCGATCAGGGCGTTCAGCAGGGGGTCGATGTCGCCCTCGAGGATCTGCGGCAGGCTGTGCAGGGTCAGGCCGATGCGGTGGTCGGTCACACGCCCTTGCGGGAAGTTGTAGGTGCGGATGCGTTCCGAGCGGTCGCCCGATCCGACCTGCGACTTGCGGGCGTCGGAACGGGCGTTGTCCTTGGCCTGCCGCTGCATGTCGTAGAGGCGGACGCGCAGGTTCTTCATCGCCTTGTCGCGGTTCACGTGCTGCGACTTCTCGGACGAGGTGACCACGATCCCCGAGGGGAAGTGGGTGATGCGCACGGCGGAGTCGGTCTTGTTGACGTGCTGGCCGCCCGAGCCGGAGGCGCGGAAGGTGTCGATGCGGATGTCCTTGTCCTGGATGTCGATCTCGACGTCCTCAACCTCGGGCAGGACGGCGACTGTGGCTGCCGAGGTATGGATGCGGCCCTGGGCCTCGGTCGAGGGGACGCGCTGGACGCGGTGGACGCCGCTTTCGAACTTCAGCCGGCCGAACACGCCGTCGCCGGTGACGGTGGCGATGATTTCCTTGTAGCCGCCGGCGTCGCCCTCGGTGGCCGAGTCCAGCTCGACCCGCCAGCCGCGGGTGGAGGCGTAGCGGGAGTACATGCGGAACAGGTCGCCGGCGAACAGGGCGGCCTCGTCGCCGCCGGTGCCCGCACGGACTTCCAGCACGGCCGAGGCGTTCTCGTCGGCGTCGCGCGGGGCCAGCAGAAGAGCCACGTCCCGCTCCATGTCGGGCAGGGTTTCCTTGAGGGTCTGCAGTTCCTCGGCGGCCATTTCGGCCATCTCGGGATCGGCTGCCATGGCCTCCAGATCGGCCATTTCGGCGCGGGTCTTGGCCAGCGCCATGACGGCGTCGGCCACGGGCTTCATCTCCGCGTGCTCTTTCGACAGGCGCACGATCTCGGCCCCGTCGGACGCAGCGCCCATCCGCGCCTCCACCTGGTGGAAGCGGTCGAGGACCTGATCGAGACGGGCCTGGGGCAGTCGCAAGGGGCGGATATCCTGTTGGACGAAACGGGCCGGAGGCATAGCCCAGTGGGTCCCCGGCTGTCGAGGAAGGCGGTCGCGGCGGGATGGCGTGATCGTGACCCGGCCTCACAAGCCTGTCAGCAAAGGTTTCGCCGGCCAAACCGGGCGCCTAGGTCAGGGCCGGGCAGCAGGCAGAGGGCGAATGTTTGACGGAACGCTGAACGCGACGATCGGAAACGGGGCTGAACTGGACCGGCTGCGCGCCAGATACGACGGGCTGCTGGCGGATCCGCCGGCGCCGCCCGGAGAAGAGGCTCTGGTCGAACTGGCGGGCATGGCGCGGATCTTTGATCTCGACGGATCGCGTCCTCCTGCGGAGGTGTGGCGCGACCTGCGCGCGGTGCTGACGCGACACGGCGGGACGACGCCGGACATCCGCCATCCAGCCGCGTCGCATCGCCCCCTGACCCTGATGGTGGTCGAGGACGATCCCGGCATGGCTTCGGACCTGACCGAGATGCTGACGGGGGCGGGGCACGGCGTGGTCGGGCCATTTTCGGACGCGGACGCCGCCCGGACGGCGGCGGGACTGCACGCCGTCGATCTGGCTCTGCTGGATATCAATCTGGCCGGAGATGGCGACGGCGTCGATCTGGCGAGAACGCTGACGCAGACCTGGGGCGTCCCGGTCATCTTCCTGACCGGCAATGTCGAGGCCGCAGCGCGACACGCGCGGCTGGCGACGGCTCTGGTGCTGAAACCCTATGGCGGGCGCGACGTGCTGGACGCAATCGCGCGGACGGTCGCGAGCGGTGCGGTGGCGGCATGAGCAGGCAACCAAAGGCGCCGCCAAGCTTTGCGGAGAGAACCGGGGCTGATCGATCGGGCTGAATGGAAACCTTTCTGCTGTTCTTCGTCGTCGGGGTGCTGGCGCAGTCGGTCGATGGCGCCCTGGGCATGGCCTATGGGGTGATCTCGTCCTCGGTGTTGCTGGCGTTCGGCGTGCCGCCGGCCATGGCCTCGGCAAGCGTGCATGGGGCCGAGGTCTTCACCACCGCGGCCTCGGCAGGCAGCCATATCGCGCACAGGAATGTGGACTGGCGGCTGCTGGTTCCGCTGGCGATCGCCGGGGTGATCGGCGGGTGTCTGGGGGCCTATGTGCTGGCCGGGATAGAGGGGGACGTCATCAAGCCCTTCGTCATCGCCTATCTGGGGCTGATGGGGCTCTACATCCTGTGGCGAGCCGGCCATGACATCCTGATCAAGCACATTCGCTCGTGGGTCACCTGGCCGCTGGGCCTGATCGGCGGCTTCCTCGACGCCGTAGGCGGAGGCGGCTGGGGACCGACCGTGACCTCGACCCTGGTCGGGGCCGGTCAGGAGCCGCGCCGCGCGATCGGCACGGCCAATACGGCCGAGTTCTTTCTGACCGTGGCCATCAGCGCGACCTTCGTCTGGTCGTTGTTGACGGGGCACTGGGAGGATGCCGGCGCTCTGGAGCACCATGCATCGGCGATCGGAGGGCTGGTGGTCGGCGGGCTGGTCGCCGCGCCGTTCGCGGGCTTGATCACCAAACGGGTGCCGAGGAAGGTGCTGGCCTATGCGGTGGGCGCGGTGCTGCTGATGCTGTCCGTCTTCCAGGGGCTGCAGCTGGCGGGCGTGCTGGCCTGATACGAAAAGGGCGGGACCGGCCTGCGCCGATCCCGCCCTCGCTCGCGATGCCGAAAATCTAGTTCGGACGGCCGGTGGCGGCTGAAGCGGCGGCGGCCTGACGGGCGATCTCGGCCTGTTCGGCGTCCCAGCGCGCCTGTTCGGCGGGGGTGCGCAGGGTCACGACCAGTGGGTTCGGCGTGAGGTCGTTCAGGGCGCCCGAGGAGGCGTCGACCACGCCGCCGACGATGCCGCCGAAGATGACGTTGCCGGCCAGACCGGCCGCGCCGCCGCCCGAGATGCCGCTCTTGATGTCAAAGGTCTGGGCCGCATAGCCGTCCATCGACACCGTCGCGCGGAACTCGTCCTTGCGCGGCATGCGGAAGGTGCAGGGGGTGGCGTCGCACTGGAAGCCGTTCGAGGTCGAGACGCGGGCGCCGGGAGGCTCGCTGGTGACAGTGAACTCCTGGCTCGAGCCGCGCGTGATGGTGGCGCAGGCGGGCAGCGACAGCGCCACGCCGACAAGCGCGAGCGCACGCGCGCCGAAGCGCACGGAACGGTTGGAAATCATGGAAGCCCCCAAATGGTTACAGGTCCGCCCCCCGGCGGACCTGCGGCCTGTTTGGCATTTACGGTGACGCTTCGTCAATCACCGGAGCGTGATCGAAGCGCTCAACCGGGCCGGGTTTCGGAGAAGCTGGGACGGTCCTCGATCGCGTCGTGCAGGGCGACCAGATGGGGGCGGCCCGTGCGCCAGTCGAAGTCCGGATGGCGGAAGCCGATCCAGGCGACGGCGCAGCCGGCGGTGATGACGCCCATGTCCAGCCGGGCGGCGTCGGGACGGGCGGCCTCAAGCGCATCGAGGGCGCGGGCCATGTTGGCGGTCCAGCGCGTCATCCACGACGGCGAGCGCTCGTTTTCGGGCCGACGGATCTCCAGCAGAAGTTTGACGCCCATTTCCAGCGCGCCGTTGGCGAGTGTCTCCATGCGCCGCACGCGCAGCCGCCCGGCGCCGTCGGGCAGGAGGCGCGGGCCCGAGCCGATGCCGTCCAGGTATTCGCAGATGACCGGGCTGTCGGTGACCGGCAGGCCATCCTCGGCGATCAGGGTCGGGGCCTGGACGATGGGGTTGGCGGCCAGCAGTTCGGGCGTGTTGGCGTAGGGGTCGACCATGATCTCCTCGATCCGGTCGATCAGGCCCTTCTCGCGCGCCACAATGCGGCATTTGCGGGCGAAGGGGGACGGAGCAGTGACGTAGAGCTTCATGGTCGCCTTTGCAGCAGACGCCGGACTATTCGGCGGGTTCGAGGACCGGGGCCGGAGCCTGAAGCGCACGCGCCGCGTCCAGTTCGGCGGCCTTCTGTTCGACCAGATGGACGATCTCGTCGATCATGCCCTCATTGGCCTGTTTGTGGGCCATCTTGCCGTTCAGATAGACCATGCCGGCGCCCTTGCCGCCGCCGGTGAAGCCAACGTCCGTGTACAGAGCTTCACCCGGTCCGTTGACGACGCAGCCGATGATCGACAGCGACATCGGCGTGGTCACATGGGCCAGCTTCTCTTCGAGGATGCCGACGGTCTCGATGACGTTGAGGATGTCGAAGCCGACCTTGATCTCCTCCACCGGATCGGCGGCCAGGGAGACGCGGATGGTGTCGCCGATGCCGGCCCACAGCATGTTCCCCATGCCGATGGCCGACTTGATGGTGCCCGACCGCAGCGGGCCCGCCTCGGTGACGCCGAGATGCAGGGGGCAGTCGATGGCCTCGGCCAGCTGCTGATAGGCGGCGACGGTCAGGAAGGGGTCGGACGCCTTCACCGAGATCTTGAACTCGTGGAAGTCGTGGTCCTGCAGGATGCGGGCGTGGTTGAGGGCGCTCTCGACCATGGCCTCGGGGCAGGGCTCGCCGTATTTCTCGAGCAGTTCGCGTTCCAGCGAGCCGGCGTTGACGCCGATCCGCATCGAGCAGCCATGGTCCTTGGCGGCCTGGATGACCTCGCGGACGCGATCGGGCGAGCCGATGTTGCCCGGGTTGATGCGCAGGCAGGCGGCGCCGGCCTGGGCCGCCTCGATGCCGCGCTTGTAGTGGAAGTGGATGTCCGCAACGAGCGGGACCCTGGCCTCGCGCACGATCTGGCGGAAGGCGGCGGTCGATTCCTCGTCGGGGCAGGAGACGCGGACGATGTCGGCCCCGGCCTCTTCCAGCTGGCGGATCTGGTCGATGGTCGCGGCCGCCTCCGAGGTCGGCGTATTGGTCATCGACTGGACGCTGATCGGTGCATCGCCGCCCACAGGCACGGAGCCGACCATGATCTGGCGGCTCTTGCGGCGTTCGATGTGACGCCAGGGACGGATGTGCGAATGGTCAGCGCTCATGACGGCGCAACATAGGCCTTCGATTGCGGCAAGGCCACGACGCGCGTTGACGCAATCAGCCGGCCGGGGTGACGGCCATGGCGGGCTGGATGGTGGCGGCGCGCGCCTGGGCCTCGGCCTGGGCGGCCTGGGCGCGGGCGGCGGCCTCGGCGGCGGTCTGGCGGGCCAGGGTCTGGGCGCGGGCGCTCAGCTGGCTGAGGGGGGTCTGTTCAGCTGTCAGCGTGCCGCCGTGCTCGCCGTTCAGATAGACGTCGAAGTCGGCGAAGTCGGACGAGGCGTCGACCACGGCGGACAGGCCGATCGGGGCGCGCCATGCATCGCCGGCCGCCAGCTGGCGCGCGAACAGAACCCGGCCATCGGCCATGCGGACCACGAGGCTGGCGGCCTTGCGGGCCTGAATGACGACCTGGGAGGCGCTGGCCGAGGCGCCGTAGATGGCGCCGCGCGGGTTGAAGGCGCGCTGAACCGGCGGGGCCGAGGAGGCGGCGGCGGCGGCCAGACCCGCGGGCGAGGTCGGGTCGACGCCCGTCAGCTCGGCCTCGAGGCCGGGGGTGACATAGAGGGCCGGAATGGTCTGGTCGGGCGGGGCCGGCTGTGGCGCGGACAGGCGCAGGGACTGGCCCGGCACCTCGCCCAGCGACCAGCTTTCGGGCACGGCGGCGATGTCGGACGGCTGGGGCGCGCGCATCAGGCTGACGCGCTGGAAGACGTTCCAGCCGACGACGGCGACGACCAGCGCCAGACCGGCGGCGATCAGGCGGGGCGAATAGCGGCGGACCTCCTCGAAGGCGACGCCGACGGGCGCCTGAAGCGGCACCGAGGGGTCAGGGGTCTCGCGCTTGAAGCGTTCGACGGCCAGCTGCTCGTCCAGCCCCAACGCATCAGCGTAGGCGCGGACATAGCCGATGGAGAAGACGCGGTTGGGCAGGGTCGAAAAATCGTTCTGTTCCAGCGCGGTCAGATAGCGGGCGGGCACGCGGGTGACGGCGGACAGCTCGGCGAGGGACCGGCCCGACTGCTCGCGGGCCACGCGCAGGCCGTCGCCGAGGGTCGCCGCGTCCGTGATCGACGGAACGACGTCCTTCCATTCAGGATGAGCCCGGAACTCGTCGGACCCGCTGCCTGTATCCAACGCCATGGCGTCTGACCCCACACTCGGCGAGCACGGGGAGTCCCCATGCGGCGCCGTACTCGAACTCGGGGCCTGTACCATATCGGGATGACAGTTCGGGCCTGCCCCCGCAGACCACCCGGTTCCGGCTTGTGGATAACTCATTTGAGATGACCGATCAACGATTTGTTAGGCATCCCGGCGGGTTTCGGCGCGGGATAGTCAGATCGTGACGTTCAACTTCCGGGCCAGGGATTCCAGCTCGCCGCGGATCGATCCGGCGGACGAACCCAGCAGGTTGGTCATGCCCCGCCGCGCGGCGCCGAGGTCGGCGGACAGGATCATCCGCTTGACCGGCCCGACGCCTCCGGCCGGGGCCGACAGACGGGTGTAGCCCAGTGTCAGAAGGGCGAAGGCCTCTAGCGGCTTGCCCGCCATCTCGCCGCAGACGGAGACCGGCGTGCCGGTGTCGGCGCATTTCTTCTGGATTTCGGCCAGGGCGCGCAGGGCCGGCGGCGACAGCGGGTCGTAGCGGTCGGACACCAGCGGGTTCGTGCGGTCGGCGGCGAACATGTACTGGAACAGGTCGTTGGTGCCGATCGACACGAAGTCGGTCAGCGGCAGCAGGGCGTCCAGATGCCACAGCAGGCTGGGGCATTCGATCATGGCTCCGACGCGCAGCAGGGCGGGGAGGGACCGGCCCCGGCGGCGGGCCCATTCGCACTCCACATCGACCAGTTCGCGGGCGGCGCGGAACTCGTCGACCGTGGCGATCATGGGGAACATGACGCGCAGCTCGCGCCCCGCGGCGGCGGCCAGCAGGGCGCGCAGCTGGAGCCGCAGCAGGCCGGGCCGGTCGAGACCGAGACGGATGGCGCGGCGGCCCAGCGCCGGGTTCTCTTCCCGGGCGGTCTCCAGATAGGGCAGGACCTTGTCGCCGCCGATGTCGAGCGTGCGGAAGGTGACGGGCCGGTCGCCGGCGGTGTCCAGCACCAGTTTGTACAGGGCGGTCTGGCTGGTCAGCCGGGGCAGTTCCTCCGAGACCATGAACTGGAATTCGGTGCGGAACAGGCCGATGCCCTCCGCGCCCGTAGCGTCGAGGTTCTCCAGATCGACGGCGAGGCCGGCGTTGGTCAGAACCGTGATGCGGGTCCCGTCGACGGTGACGGCGGGAACGTCGCGCAGCTTGGCGAACTCGGCCTGACGCGCGCTGCGCACCAGCATGCGGGACTGGATGGCGGCCAGCATGTCGGGGCGCGGGCGCAGATAGGTCTCGCCGGTCTCGCCGTCGACGATGACGAGATCGCCCTCGGACAGGCGGTCGCGCAGGCCCATGACGCGGCCGACGCAGGGGATCTGAAGCGCGCGGGCGACGATGGCGGCGTGGCTGGCGGCCGAGCCCTCTTCCAGCAGAAGGCCCCGCAGCTTGTGGCGCGGATATTCGAGCAGGTCGGCGGGGCCGAGGTTGCGGGCGACGAGGATGGCGTCATCGGGGATGTCGCGGTCGCCCGGCTTGTCGCCAGCGAGAACTCTCAACAACCGGTTCGCCAGATCCTCGAAGTCGTGCAGCCGTTCCTTGATGTAAGGGTCGCGGGCCTGGGCGAAGCGGGCGCGGTGTTCGTTGCGGACGCGGTCGACGGCGGCCTCGGCGGTCAGGCCTGTACGCACGGCCTCCTCAAGCGACCGGTTCCAGCCCCGGTCGTCGGCGAACATCCGGTAGGTTTCCAGCACCTCGAACGACTGGCCGGCCAGCTTGCCCTGGCCGCCGTCGAGGATGGAGTCGATGTTCGCCTTGAGCCCGATCAGGGCCTCTCGCAGGCGGATTTCCTCGACCTGCTGGTTCTCGGCCAGAAGGTTTTCCGGCGGCACCGGGGCTTCGTGCAGGATGACGTGGCCATAGGCCAGACCTTCGGCAAAGCGCTGGCCCTTGAGGCGTTCGGGCCGGTGCGGGGCGACCTCAATGTCGCGCAACTCGTCCTGCGCCAGCAGTTCGCCGGAAGCCACGGTCTCGGCCAGCACCATGGCGATGGTCTGGATGTCCTCGACTTCCTCCTCGTCATAGCGTCGCTCGGAGCGGTTCTGGACGACGAGGACGCCGATGGCGCGGCCGCCGCGCAGCAGGGGGGCGCCGAGGAAGGCGTGATACGGGTCTTCGCCCGTTTCCGGGCGGTAGGCGAAGCTGGGGTGGGACGGGGCGTCCGACAGGCTGATGGGGGAGGCGCTGCGGGCGACCTCGCCGACCAGACCCTCGCCGGGTCGCAGCCGGGTCTTGTGCACGGCCTCGGGGTTCAGGCCCTGGGTGGCGAAAAGCTCAAGCTCGCCCGAGGCGCGGCGCAGATAGATGGAACAGACCTCGGCGACCATCGACTGGGCGATGGTGCGCACGACCATGTCGAGACGCTCCTGCGCCGGAGCCGCTCCGGCCATGGCCTCGCGGATCTGGCGAAGGAGGTTGCGCGGCCCCCTCGTCGTCAATCCGCCAACCGCCATGCCCCCTCCGAAACTGCAGCGCTCCAGATGGGCGCCATCAGGTCAGTATTCTAGACCGCTTCCAGTCCGTAAGCCGAATGAAGCGCACGAACGGCCAGCTCCGCATAGGCCGCGTCGATCAGGACGCTGATCTTGATCTCGGATGTCGAGATGGCCTGGAACTTCACGCCCTTGTCGGCGAGGGCCCGGAACATGGTCTGGGCGACGCCCGCATGGCTGCGCATGCCGACCCCGACGACCGAGACCTTGGCCACGTCCTCGTCGACGCGCAGTTCCTCGAAGCCGATCTCGGCCTGGGCGCCGCGCATCAGCTCGGCGGCGCGCGCGGCGTCGCGGCGGCCGGTGGTGAAGGTCAGGTTGACCGCCCCCTCGCTGCGCGCCTGCGACTGGACGATCATGTCGACGTTGACGTTGGCCTCGGCCAGCCGTGTGAAGACGTCGGCGGGCGCCTCGACCCGGTCGGACAGGCCCAGCAGGGTGATGCGGGCCTCGTCGCGGCTCATGGTGACGCCGGACACGATGCGTTTTTCCACGATTTCCTCCTCGTCGCAGATCAGGGTGCCGGCGTTGGCGGGCAGGGCCCCGTTCTCGTCGGGTTCGATGAAGCTTGATAGCACGCGCAGCGGCACCTGTTTGGCCATGGCCAGTTCGACCGAGCGGGTCTGCAGCACCTTGGCCCCGAGAGAGGCCATCTCCAGCNCCGGCGTTGGCGGGCAGGGCCCCGTTCTCGTCGGGTTCGATAAAGCTTGATAGCACGCGCAGCGGCACCTGTTTGGCCATGGCCAGTTCGACCGAGCGCGTCTGCAGGACCTTGGCCCCCAGGGAGGCCATCTCAAGCATCTCCTCATAGGAAATCTTCTCGAGGCGGCGGGCGCGGCTCTCGATGCGGGGGTCGGTGGTGTAGACGCCGTCGACGTCGGTGTAGATGTCGCAAGGGCAGTTCAGGGCGGCGGCCACGGCCACGGCCGAGGTGTCGGAGCCGCCGCGGCCGAGCGTGGTGATCCGGCCTGCGCGGCTGACGCCCTGGAAGCCGGGGACGACGGCGATCTCGCCCGCGTCCATGGCGGCGCCGAGGACCTCGCCGGGGACGTCGTCGATACGGGCGCGGCCGTGGGCGTCGTCGGTCAGGATCGGGATCTGCCAGCCCATCCACGTGCGGGCGTTCAGCCCCATGTTGCGCAGGGTCAGGGCCAGCAGGCCCGCCGTCACCTGTTCGCCCGAGGCGACGACGACGTCGTATTCGTCGTCAGAGAGTTCGATGCCCTGTCCGGGACGCCCGGCGCCGTCGGTCCAGGCGACCAGTTCATTGGTCTTGCCGGCCATGGCGGAGACGACGACGGCGACCTGTTTGCCGGCGGCGGCCTCGGCGGCGACGATGCGGGCGGCGCGGCGGATCCGCTCNCCGGCCATGGCGGAGACGACGACGGCGACCTGTTTGCCGGCGGCGGCCTCGGCGGCGACGATGCGGGCGGCGCGGCGGATCCGCTCGAGGTCGCCCATGGACGTGCCGCCGAACTTCATCACCAGTCGTGCTGTAGCTGGCCGCGTCATCGTGGCGGTTCGTCCCGTCTTGCGTGGAAGGCCGCGCGGGTTCATCCCTCGGCCCATGGTCGCTTCTAACGACACGGTATCGGCGCGCAAACCCCAAAGCCGCCCGCAATTCAACGATCAGGCCGAGGGGGCTTCGATCGATCCCGCCGACGTGGCGCGCTTTTCGGCCCAGGCGGCGGAATGGTGGGACGCGCGCGGGCCGTTCGCGCCGCTGCACAAATTCAATCCGGCGCGGCTGGCNCCCGCCGACGTGGCGCGCTTTTCGGCCCAGGCGGCGGAATGGTGGGACGCGCGCGGGCCGTTCGCGCCGCTGCACAAATTCAATCCGGCGCGGCTGGCCTTCGTGCGCGACCGGGCGGCGGAGCGGTTCGGGCGCGATCCGAAGACGCGCGCGCCGTTCGCGGGCCTGACCCTGCTGGACGTGGGCTGTGGCGGCGGGCTGATCGCCGAGCCGATGCGGCGGATGGGGTTTGACGTCACCGCCGTCGACGCCTCGGCCGAGAACATCGGCACGGCGCGGGCCCATGCCGAACAGCAGGGGCTGGACATCGCCTATCGCGCGGCGACGGTCGAGCAGCTGGAGGCCGAGGGGGCGGGGCCGTTCGACGTGGTCCTGACCATGGAGGTGATCGAGCATGTCGCCGATCCCGAGGCCTTCGTCCGCGCCTGCTCGCGGCTGGTGAAGCCGGGCGGGATGATGATCGTGGCGACCCTGAACCGGACGCTGAAGTCGCTGGCGCTTGGCAAGATCGCGGCGGAATACATTCTGCGCTGGGTGCCCGAGGGGACCCACGACTGGAGCCAGTTCCTGAAGCCGGACGAGATCCGGCTGATGCTGTCGGCCGAGCCTGTGGCGGTCACCGGGCCGTACGGCCTGGCCTATGATCCGCTGAGGGATCGCTGGAGCGAGACCAGCGACGCCGGGATCAACTACATGATGATGGCCACGCGCGACTGACGCCGGCTTACGGCGAATTCATCCACCTGAACCGGATGTAACGGGACAACGGCAGAGCTCGGAGGGATGAAACGACATCCCCGAACGGAGCCAGACCATGAAACACCTTCTGATCCTCGCCGCCCTGTCCGCCAGCCTGATGACCTCGGCCTGCGTCACCGTGATCGACGCCGACGACGACAACGATCTGGCCTGGCATGGCGAGAACGCGCAGCCGTTCGACGCCGCGCGCGACGAATGCCGCGCCTCGACCCGCCATGGTCAGCGGAGCGAAGCCTTCCGCGACTGTATGGCCGCCAAGGGCTGGACCCGCAGCTAGGTCGGGCAGCGGGTATTGAGGGGCGCGGCGCGGAAAATCCATTCCATGCTGCGCGCCTGTCCGCCGATCTCGCCCTCGATCCGGGCCTTCAGGCCGGCGCCGTCGCGTTCATAGATGACGCGCGTCGGGAAGTCGTTTTCGGCGTTGGCGAACACCGCCCGCGTCGGACCGCTTTCGGCAAGGGCGAAGACGGTGGGCGGAGCGCCGCCGGGCTGGGCGACATAGGCGAACCCCTGCGGCGTCGGGCCGATGTGCGAGACCTCGAAGGACGGACGTCCGTCCTCGGTGGTGACGGCGTGACCGACGCTGAGGCCGGCGCGCGGATCGCTCCAGGTTTCGGACGCCTCGCGTCCGTTCGAACAGTCGAGCCAGTAGCCGCCCATCCATGACAGGTCGGGCGTCGCTGGCGCGGTCTGGAACAGGGCGGCGGCGAGCATGGCGGTCAGCATCGGAATATCCCCTCGGTTGCGGCGCCGACCCTAGTGCGGAGACAGCGGGCCGGGCTTGTAGGATTGCGACGCGATCCGGCGGGCCAGGCCGATCTGGTCGCGGGCCCATTCAGTGGCGGTGCAGCCGAGGAAACGGCGGAAATCGCGGGCCAGCTGCGGCTGGTCGAAATAGCCGGCCTCCAGACCCGCCTCCAGCCAGCCGAGCGCCTCGGGGCCCTGGGCATGGTCGAAGACGCGGCGGAAACGCAGGATCGAGCGCAGCATGCGGGGTGGGACGCCGACGCGGTCGCTGAAGCGACGCTGGAGGGCGCGCTGTTCGGCTGCGGAACGGGCGGG
The DNA here is from genome assembly GCF_001426805.1 of Brevundimonas sp. Root1423. Lineage (NCBI taxonomy): Bacteria > Pseudomonadati > Pseudomonadota > Alphaproteobacteria > Caulobacterales > Caulobacteraceae > Brevundimonas > Brevundimonas sp. Root1423. The sequence goes on along the minus strand of NZ_LMFL01000012.1, from coordinate 65,984 downwards.
AGAGGGCTGGTCCGCCTCGGCGGCCTCGATTTCGGCGCGGACGACCGGATCCAGCGACCAGGTGTTGCGGCGACGATGGTCCTCCAGCAAGTCCACCATGACCGCGACCTGACCGGCAGGATCGCCAGCGGTAGCCGTGACGCCCGCCATCCGGGCGGTCATGTCGAGGCGGCGGTCGGTGGCTTCGGCGGCGGCATGGCCCAGCCAGTCGCGGGCGCCGTCGGGCTCGAAACGGACGGCGACCAGTTCGACCGGGCCGACGGGGCGAAGGGCCAGCGGTCGGGTCATCTGGCCGGCGAACAGGGCCTGCGGCTGGAGGCGGAAGACGCCGTCGTCGCCCTGTTCCTCGTAGGGAGAGGCGATGTCCAGGATCAGTTCAGGGCAGCCGTCCGGGGCGATGCGCTGCACCGTCGGCTCGGGCGCGGGGGCGGCGTAGGTCCAGATCGTGCGGACGAAGGGGCGCAGTGAGGGCGGCGGTTCGTGTTCCTGATAGCGCTCCCCCTCGTCCACGGCTCAGTGCGCCTTGGAGGGGTCGGGCGGCAGCGGGGGCAGGGGCGCGCAGGGGACGCCGTCGTCCCTCAGCTTCCTCACCTCGGCGGGCGTGGCCTCGCCATAGATTTCGCGCTTCTCGGAGCGGCCCTCGTGGATGTCGCGGGCCTCGCGGGCGAAGGCGTCGCCGACGTAGTCGAAATTCTGCTCGACGTGGTTGCGAGCCTCGCGGACCGCCTGCGAGATCAGGGTCTGCATCTGCGCCAGATCGGGCCCGGCTTCGCGTTTCCTCGCGCCGGCGACGGCGGGGGACATGATCTGTTTGGACACCGAATGCGAGCCACAGATGGGGCATTCGACCAGACCTCGCGCGGCCTGGTCGTCATAGTCTGCCGAGGCGCTGAACCAGGCTTCGAAGCCGTGGTCGTGCTCGCACTGGAGGGCGTAGCGGATCATTTCGGCCCCGCAAACGCACGGTCGTGGGTCAGCTGGGGGATGGCGGCGCGGGCGCGGTCGACGGCGTCGAAGTCGAGGGTGGCGAACAGGACGCCGGGTTCGTCGTGATCCAGCTTCGCCGTCACCTCGCCCCAGGGCGCGACGACGGTGGAACGGCCCCATGTCTGTCGGCCGTCATCGTGGGTTCCCGCCTGTGCGGGGGCCAGGATCCAGCAGCCGGTCTCGATGGCGCGGGCGCGCAGCATGGTCTCCCAGTGGGCCTCGCCGGTGGGCACGGTGAAGGCGGCGGGGACGGCGATCATCACGGTTCCGGCCTTCGCCAGCGCCCGGTACAGATGCGGGAAGCGGATGTCATAGCAGATGGTCAGGCCGAGCTTGCCCCACGGCGTGTCGGCCACGACGGCTTCGTCGCCGGGCCGGACCGTGGCGCTCTCGCGCCAGCGTTCGCCCGTCGGCAGATCGACGTCGAAGACGTGCAGCTTGTCATAGCTGGAGACGATCTCGCCCCGGTCGTCGATCAGCAGGGAGCGGTTGGCCGCGCGGTCGTCGCCGTCGTGACCCGAGCGGACGATGGCGGAACCCACCAGCAGCCAGACGCCCAGCTCACGCGCCAGACCGCGAAGGGCGACGACGGCCTCGTCGCTGCCCTGATCGGTCAGGGCGGCGGCGCGCCGATCCTTGTCCCGGATCATGAAGTTGGACGCTTCCGGCGTCAGGATCAGTTTCGCCCCGCCCGCCGCGGCCTCTCGGATCAGCGGCGCGACGTGAGCGAAGGACGCGGCGGCCGAGTCCGGCGTGCGGGTCTGGATCAGGGCGATCGGAAGCGTGGCCATCAGGCCTCGAGCAATGCGTCCAGGGCGCCCTTGCGGTCAAGGGCGTGCAGATCGTCGGAGCCGCCGATGTGTTTTCCGTCGATGAAGATCTGGGGGAAGGTCATCCGCCCGCCCGAGCGCTGGATCATCTCCTGCTTCTTCGCCGGGTCGCTGGAGGCGACGATCTCTTCGTATTCGGCCCCCTTTTCGTCGAGCAGGGCCTTGGCGGCGTGGCAGTAGCCGCAACCGGGCTTGGTGTAGATGACGACGTCGGCCAAGGGGATCTCCTGAAACTGGTCCGCCTACATAGGCAATTCGCGGGCGGTTCGCACCCGGGCCACGACGGCGAGGTCGACGGCGCGCGCTCCGGCCTCTAGCAGGGCGCGGGCGCAGGCCTCGGCGGTGGCTCCGGTGGTCAACACGTCATCGACCAGAAGGATGCGGCGGCCCTTGATCCTGCGGCGCCCTTCGGCGGTGACGGTGAAGGCCTTTCCCACATTCAGGCGGCGGCCGCGCGCGGACTTGCCGCCCTGCGTGGTGGTGTGGGTCTGGCGGATCAGGGCGTCGGGCAGATAGTCGAGGCCGGCGCCGCGGGCGAGCGGGCGGGCGATCTCGGCGGCCTGGTTGAAGCGGCGCGACAGCAGACGCACGCGGTGCAGGGGCACGGGGGCGACGGCGTCGGCTTCGGCCAGCAAGGGCGCGGCCGAGCGGCTGACCCAGCGGGCGAACAGGGGCGCGAACGGCTGGTGGTCGCCGTGCTTGAACTTGAGGATGAGGCCGCGCGAGGCGGCGTCATAGACGCAGGCCGCCCGCGCCCGGTCGAAGGCGTAGGGTTTGGCGATACAGGCGGCGCAGCGCGGCGAGGCGAAGGCGCCGCCGTCCATCTCGAACCCCGCCCCGCAGCCGTCGCATACGGGGTCTTCCAGAAAGACGACCCGGCTCCAGGCGTCGGGCGTCAGGCCGGCCGAGGCGGCGGCCTCGGGGCTGTCCCAGGCCAGCGGCGGCAGCAGAAGATCGGTCAGGCCGCGACCCAGCGACCGCGCGCCGCGCGTGATCTGCGCGCCGCCCGCTTTCAATCGGTCGCGCCAACCCCCATCCTGCAGGCTCATGAGCGCCTCCTCCGGTCCGCCCCGCATCTTCGACGTTCCGCGCCGTACGGCAAGGCTTGCCCGCAGCGAGGGGTCGATCGCGCGCGCCGACTTCCTGCACGCCCGGGCCGCCGACAACGCCGTGGGCAGTCTGGAAGCGCTGGTGCGGGATTGGCCGACCGTGCTGGACCTGTCGGCCCACCCGGGCGCCTTCGCCGAGGCCCTGAAGGGCAGCGCGGCCGGGACACGGGTCGGGCCTGTCATTGAAATGGGGGACCGCCCGGCGCGGGCGGCGCCCGGCGGCGCCGCTCTGGAAGTCCCCGACCAGTCGCAGGACCTCATCGTTTCGCTGATGAGCCTGCACTGGGCCAACGATCTGCCCGGCGCCCTTGCGCAGATCCGGCGGGCGCTGAAGCCCGACGGACTGTTTCTGGGTACGCTGCTGGGGGCGGGGACGCTGAAGGAGCTGCGCGCGGTGCTGACCGAGTCCGAGCTGGAGGCGCGCGGCGGGGCGCAGGCGAGGGTGTCGCCCTTCGCCGACGGTTTCGACGGGGCGGCCTTACTGCAACGGGCCGGGTTCGCCTTGCCGGTGGCGGACGTGGACCGGGTGACGGTGCGCTATCCGGATCTGTTCGCCCTGATCCGCGACCTGCGCGCGATGGGCGAGACCAATGCGCTGGCGGGGCCGTTGCGGCCGCTGACGCGCGCGATCGCCGGGCGGGCGGCGGAACTCTACGCCGAGCGGTATGGCGAACCCGACGGGCGGATCCCGGCGACCTTCGAGATCGTGCATCTGGCGGGTTGGGCGCCGCACGAGAGCCAGCAGAAGCCGCTGCCTCGCGGCTCGGCGAAGATGCGGCTGGCGGATGCGCTGGGCGTCAGGGAGCAGACCGGCGAGGACTGAACGTCTTGTCGCTCAGGCCGTCGCCGAGGCGATCGCTGTGGTGATGTAGTCGTACATCGCGTCGGTCCTGTCGCCGAGCGCGGTCACGGCGCTGAGGATGACCACAAAGATCAGGGCCGCGATGAGTCCGTATTCGACAGCCGTCGCGCCGCCGTCATCACGACCGAAGCGGGAGAGGAAGCGTCTGACCATAGGGCCCCTTTCCAGCGGCTAGAGGAGGTCGCGCAGCCAGGCGACCAGAGGTTCGTCGGCCGGAGGCATGGGCCAGTCCGAAAGCTGGTTCGGCCGCACCCATTTCAGCGCCGCGTGCTCGCGATTCTGAACCACCCCCGACCAGCGTCGGCACAGGTACAGTGGCATCAACAGGTGAAAGGATTCGTAAGCGTGGCTGGTGAAGACGAAGGGGGCCAGGCAGGCCTCGTTCACGTCGATGCCCAGCTCTTCCTTCAGTTCGCGGATCAGGGCGGCTTCGGGCCGTTCGCCCGGCTCGACCTTGCCGCCGGGAAATTCCCACAGGCCCGCCAGCTGTTTGCCCTCGGGCCGCTGGGCGATCAGCACGCGGCCGTCGGCGTCGATAAGGGCGACGGCGACGACGAGGACGGTGGGGAGATCAGACAAGGCTCGCTCCGGTCCATACCCTCCAAGAGTCCGATGCGATCCCGAACTCCTCCAACGCGACTAGCTTGGCTTTGTCGACGTCATCCAGAAGGTAGTCGCGTTCTCGAAAGGCCGACCCGTCGCCCTCGAACACGAACAGATACGCGCCCTCTGCGGCGGGTTCGATAACCACGCGATGTGCGTGGCCTGTTGTCGCGAGCGCCGTCAGGGAGGTGGACATCAGCTGCGGTAGTCGCCGTTGATCTCGATGTAGCGTTTGGTCAGGTCGCAGGTCCAGACAGTGGCGGAGGCGCGGCCCGAGCCGACGTCGACGGTGATGTCGATCTCGGCGTTCTTCATATAGGCGCTCATCTTGGCCTCGTCGTAGTGGGGCGAGGGCGCGCCCTCGATGGCGGCGATGTGAGGACCGAAGCGGATGGCGAGACGGTCCCGATCGACCGGCTCCTCCGTCTTGCCGACGGCCATGACGACGCGGCCCCAGTTGGCGTCCTCGCCGGCCAGCGCGGTCTTGACCAGCGGGCTGTCGGCGATCGACTTGGCCAGTTTCCGGGCCGAGGCGGGGCTGGCGGCGCCGTCGACGGTGACGCGGACGAATTTGGTCGCCCCCTCGCCGTCGCGGACCAGCTGGTGGGCGAGGTCCAGCATGACCTTGTCGAGGGCGGCCGAGAATTCCTTCAGCCGGCGGTCGCCGACCCGGCCGATGCGCGGCGCGCCGGACGAGCCGGTGGCGAACAGCAGGCAGGTGTCGTTGGTGGAGGTATCGCCGTCGACCGTGACGCTGTTGAAGGTGGTGCGGACGTGCAGGCCCAGCAGGGCGCGCAGCACCGGCGGGGCGATGGCGGCGTCGGTAACGATGAAGCCCAGCATGGTGGCCATGTCCGGGGCGATCATGCCCGAGCCCTTGGCGATTCCGGCGATGCGGACGGTGTGGCCGTCGATCTTGCACTCGGCGTACGACCCCTTGGGGAAGGTGTCGGTGGTCATGATGCCCAGACCGGCCCGCGTCCACTGATCGGTCGGGTGCATGTCGCCGTCGAGGGCGACCTCAATGTCGTTCAGTCGGGCGGTGATCTTGCGGTCGTCCAGCACCACGCCGATCACGCCGGTCGAGGCCAGCATGACGTCGCGCTGGCGGCAGCCGAAGCGTTTGGCGGTCTCGGAGGCGGTGCGGCGGGCGGCGTCGGCCCCGGCCTTGCCCGTGAAGGCGTTGGCGCAACCGGCGTTGACCACCAGACCGCGGACGTCATTGCCCCCGTCGCTGGCGTCCAGATGGCGCTTGCACCAGTCCACCGGCGCCGAGCCGATCTTGTGGCGGGTGAAGACGCCGGCGCAGGTCGTGCCCCGGGCGAAGCGGAAGACGACCAGATCGTCGCGCTCGTGCTTGTAGAAGCCGGCCCGGGCGGTGGCGATCTCGACCCCGCTGATGGGCGGAATGGTCGGGAAGGGCACCGCCAGGGGCGAAATTTCCAGACCGGGTTTGCCGGGCGCGGCGGGGACCTTCGGAGAGGGGCTGGTGGCGCGTTTCAGGGCCGTGGCCAGCGGGTCGAGGGCCTTTTCCAGCGCCTGTTCGATCTTCTGGCCCGCCGATGCGCGGTCCCTGGGCGGCCGGCTCATGATTGCTTCGCCGCAGCAGGCGCGGCGACAGGCGCGGCGGGCGCGGGAACCGGCGCCGCCGGGGCGGGGCGCGCGGCTGAACGCGGCGCCGAGGCGGGCTCCTGCGAGCCGGCGGCGTCGCCTTCCAGCAGGATGTCGACCTTCGCCTTGCCGCGCAGCTGCTCCAGCAACTGACGTACGCCTTCATAGGTCAGGTAGCGGACGATCTGCGGCCGGGCCTGCTCCAGCGTCGGCGGGGTTTCGCGGCGCCGGTCCTCGACCCGCAGCACGGCCCAGCCGCCCTCGGTCTGGAACGGGCCGACGGTGGAGCCCGCCGGCTTGTCGCGCAGGGCGTTGGCGTAGGCCTCGGGCATGACGTCCAGCGTCCGATAGCCGAGGTCGCCGCCGGAATAGCGGGTGGCGTCGTCGATCGAGCTTTCGGCGGCTACGGCCTCGAAGGCGGCGCCCTGGGCCAGAATGCCGATGACGGCGTCGGCTTCGGGCCGGGTGCGCGACAGGATCAGGCGGACGCGGATCTCCTCGGACGTCTGCGCCAGCCGGACCTGCTCCTGATAGATGGTCTCGACCGCCTTGTCGGAAATCGTGCCGTTGACGACGGTCTCGACCAGCATGTCGCCGAGGATGCGTTCGCGGGTCGCCTCGAGCCGGCGCTGGGCGAGGGCGGAGTTGTCCAGCCCGCGGCGGTCGGCCTCGGTGGCCAGCAGCTTCTGGTCGATGACCTCGTCCAGCACGCGGCGGAACAGATCGCTTGTCACATCAAGGGGTTCGCCCTCGCCGACCAGTCCCTGGGCCACGGCCTCGCGCTTGACGTCGGAGGCCCAGATGGTCTGGTCCTGCACCTTGGCCACGGCGCGATCACCGGGCTCGGGCGGCCGGTCGGAGCCGGCCCCCCGGCCGCAGGCCGCCACGCCCAGCGAAAGCGCCATACAGGCGACGATCATGACTCGGGTCGTGAGAGCAGGGTCGAAGAGGGTGAAAAGCCGCATCTGGGGCGTGCTCCGTCACGGGGCCTGAAAGGCCCTCGCGTTGACAGGGATAAGGTCGGTGCTTAAGTCCCGCCTGCGCCCAAGTCGAGGGGTTTTCGAACGTTCGCGCGGCCCTCGCGCGCGCAGGTCCTTCGGCAAAGTCGTCGCTGGTCCTTCGGGACCCTTCCAGTACCAGAGCCCCTGTCGCTCGCCCGCCTTCGGAACATTCATGCTCGGCATCGCCAAGAAGATTTTCGGCTCCTCCAACGACCGCAAGGTCAAGGACTTCATGAGCCGGGTCCAGAAGATCAATGCGCTGGAGCCCAAATACGCGGCCCTGAGCGACGACGAACTGCGGATGATGACGGACGCCTTCCGCGACCGGCTGGCGGCGGGCGAGACGCTCGACAAGATCATGAACGAGGCCTTCGCGGTGGCCCGCGAGGCGTCCAAGCGCGTGCTGGGCCAGCGTCAGTACGACGTCCAGCTGGCGGGCGGCATGATCCTGCACGACGGCGGCATCGCTGAGATGCGGACCGGCGAAGGCAAGACCCTGGTGGCCGTGGCGGCCGTTTACCTGAACGCCCTGTCCGGCAAGGGCGTCCACGTCATCACCGTCAACGACTATCTGGCGCGCCGCGACGCCGAGTGGATGGGCCGCGTGTACCGCTTCCTCGGCATGGAAGTGGGCGTGATCGTCAACGGCCTGTCGTCGGGCCAGCGCCAGGCGGCCTATGCGGCCGACATCACCTACGGCACCAACAACGAATTCGGCTTCGACTATCTGCGCGAACCGCAAGGAGATGGTGCAGCGTCCGCACCATTTCGCCATCGTCGACGAGGTCGACTCGATCCTGATCGACGAGGCGCGCACGCCGCTGATCATCTCGGGTCCGACCGAGGACCGGTCGGACCTCTATCTGATCGTCGACGGCATCATCAAGGAACTGATCCAGGACAAGACGACCTTCGACCTCGACGAGAAGCAGCGTCAGGCGCTGCTGACCGAGGAGGGCTCGGAGAAGATCGAACTGATTATGGAAGAGCGCGGCCTGTTCGAGGCCGACACGACCGGCCTGTACGACGCGGCCAACATCACCCTGGTGCACCACATCAACCAGGCCCTGCGCGCCAACACCCTGTATCAGAAGGACAAGGACTACATCATCAAGGCCGGCGAGGTCATGCTGATCGATGAGTTCACGGGCCGGATGATGACCGGGCGCCGCCTGTCCGAAGGCCTGCACCAGGCCATCGAGGCCAAGGAGGGCGTGAAGATCATGCCCGAGAACCAGACCCTGGCCTCGGTCACGATCCAGAACTATTTCCGCCTCTACGAAAAGCTGTCCGGCATGACCGGCACGGCCGCGACCGAGGCGCAGGAGTTCCTCGACATCTACAAGATGGACGTGCTGGAGGTGCCGACGAACCGGCCCGTCAAACGCATCGACCACGACGACGAGATCTTCCGCACCGAGGCCGAGAAGAACCTGGCCATCGCCGGCCTGATCGCCGAATGCCACGTCAAGGGTCCGAACTGCTGAAGACCCATGAGTACGAGGTCACGCTCAAGACCCTGAAGCCGCAGCACGCCCATCTGCTGGAGATGGTCGTCAGCGAGGACGAGAAGGTTCGCCGCGACGCGAAGAAGGCCTATGCGGCCCTCAAGGACGAGGACTTCGATATCGAGGTCAAGCGCGGCAAGGGTATTCCGCACAGCGTGCTGAACGCCCGCCAGCATGAGCAGGAAGCCTATATCGTCGCGGACGCCGGCCTGCCCGGCGCGGTGACGATCGCCACCAACATGGCCGGCCGCGGCACCGACATCCAGCTGGGCGGCAACCTGGAAATGCGGCTGCAGAAGTGGCGCCAGGAAAACCGCAACATGGCAAGGCTGACATCGCGGTGCAGAAGCAGAAGTCGCTGGCCGCCGGTGGTCTGTTCGTTCTGGGCACCGAGCGCCACGAGAGCCGCCGTATCGACAACCAGCTGCGCGGCCGGACCGGCCGTCAGGGCGATCCCGGCACGTCGAAATTCTTCCTGTCGTGCGAGGACGACCTGCTGCGCATCTTCGCGGGCGACCGTCTGGACGCGATCATGCGCAGCTTCGGCGTCGCCGAGGGCGAGGCGATCTCGCACCCCTGGCTGAACCGCGCCGTCGAGACCGCCCAGAAGCGCGTCGAGACCCGCAACTACGACATCCGCAAGAACCTGCTGAAGTACGACGACGTCGTGAATGACCAGCGCAAGGCCGTGTTCGAGCAGCGCCAGGAGTTCATGGACTCCGAGGACCTGTCGGAGCTGGTCGGCGAGTTCCGCAACGACGTGATCTCGGACCTGATCGAAAAGCATATNGTGTTCGAGCAGCGCCAGGAGTTCATGGACTCCGAGGACCTGTCGGAGCTGGTCGGCGAGTTCCGCAACGACGTGATCTCGGACCTGATCGAAAAGCATATGCCGCCCAAGGCCTATGCCGAGCAGTGGGACATCGAGGGGCTGGACGAGAAGGTCCGCTCGACCCTGGGTCTGGAACTGCCGCTGGCCGAATGGGCCGCCGAGGAAGGCGTCTCCAACGAGGAGATCGAGGAGCGGGTCATCGCCGCCGCCGACACGCGTGCGGCCGAGCGGATGGAGCAGATCGGCGCCGACCAGACGCGCGGTCTGGAGAAGCAGTTCCTGCTGCAGATGATCGACATGCAGTGGCGCGAGCATCTGGTTCATCTGGACCACCTGCGCGGCGTCATCGGCCTGCGCGGCTACGGCCAGCGCGATCCGCTGAACGAGTACAAGACCGAGGCCTTCAACCTGTTCGAGACGCTGCTTTACGAGCTGCGCCACAATGTGACCCGCTGGCTGATGACGGTCGAGTTCCGCTTCGAACAGCCGCCGGCGATGGAGATGCCCGAGTTCCAGGAAATCCACCTGAACCCCGGCACCGGCGAGAACGAGATGGCCAACCCGCTGGCCCAGCTGCCGGAAGGCGCGCTGGAAGGCGACGACCGCGCCCGCCTTCCGGTCGACGTGCTGCCGGTGAACTGGGAACGCACGCCGCGCAACTCGGATTGCCCCTGCGGCTCGGGCCGGAAGTTCAAACACTGCCACGGTAGTCTGATTTAGGAGCGCTATCGCTCGCGACGCGGTCGCTCGCTGCTTGAGCGCGTGACCGCGCCTCGCTATCGACCGTTGGCGTTCACCGACGGGAGAAGCTGATGGCCGCTCGCAAGGACCTGTTCTCCCGCGCCCTGTCGCTGGATCCCGAGCGGCTGCATTTCGCGGCGCACAGCCATCACCTGTGGCCGGACGCCAGCTTCGACGGTCAGGTTCAGGCCTGGGTCGAGGCCAACCGGTTCGCGGACCGGAAGTGGGACCTGATCTTCGGCGAGGTCGTGCCGAAGGCTCAAGGCCATGTGGCGCGCGAGCTGAACCTGCCCGATCCGGACACGGTGGTGTTTGCGCCCAACACCCACGACCTGCTGCTGCGCGTTGTGTCGGGCCTTGAGCGCAAGCCTGTGCGCATCCTGTCGACCGACGGCGAGTTCCACTCGTTCCGGCGTCAGGGCGAGCGCTGGGAGGAGGCGGGCGAGGCCCTGATCACGCGCGTGCCGCTGGAGCCGTTCGACACCTTCGACGAACGGCTCGTGGCGGCGGCGATGGCCGGCGGCTTCGATCTGATCGTCGTCAGCCAGGTGTTCTTCCGGACCGGTCAGGTGTTCGGCGGGATCAACGAACTGGCGGCGCTGGCGGACCCGGCCGGGCCCTGGGTCGTGGTCGACGGCTATCACGGCTTCATGGCCACGCCGACCGATCTGGGCGCGGTGGCGGACCGGATCTTCTATCTGGCCGGCGGCTACAAATACGCCATGTCGGGCGAGGGGGTCTGCTTCCTGCACGCGCCGGACGGCTACTGCCCGCGGCCGGTCGTCACCGGCTGGTTCGCGGAGTTCGGGGACCTGTCGGGACCGCCGGGCGGGGTGCAGTACCGCAGCGACGGCGGCCGCTTCTGGGGGGCGACCTTCGACGTGTCGCCGCTGTACCGGTTCAACGCCGTACGGGCCGCGCTCGACGAGGCAGGTCTGACGACGGCTGACATTTCCGCCCATGCGCGCGATCTGATGCAGCGGTTCCAGACGGCCGTCGCGGACGGCGAGGCCGGGAAGCTGGCCGAGGCCGAGCTGATCAACCCGGTGACGGGCGATATGGGCCGGTCACGCTTCCTCGCCTTCCGACACGACAAGGCGGGGGCGTGGAAGGAACGACTGCTGGGCGAGGGCGTGGTCACCGATGTGCGCGACGACGTCATCCGTTTCGGCTTCGGCCTGTATCAGGATGACGCCGACGTCGAACGGCTGATCGCCGCCTGCAAGCGGGCGCTCTAGAAGAAGGTCGTGTCTTCCGCCTGTTTGGGCTCCGGGGCCTTGCGCGGGACGGGCGGGGTCGCGGGACGCGGCGCGATCGGCGCCGTTCCGGGCGCGGGTGTGGTTCCCGGCGTCGGGGCAGGGACCGGAGCCGAGCCGTCGGCCGGAGCCTGCAGGGTCGGATAGGGCAGGCTCTCGGGGCTGCCGTCGCCGGGGTAGACGGGGGGTGCGGCCGGATCGCCCGGCGCGACGGTCGGGGTCTCGATCCGGTCGGGGGCGTCGAGGTCGTCGCGGATGAAGGTCCATGACCGGGGATCGGCGCAGGCGCAGGCCTTCATGAAGCCCTCGCGATCGCGCCATATGATCAGCGGATAGCGCGTCTGCAGCCCTTCCTCGTTGAGCTTTTCGGCCAGGTTGGCGGCGAAGTTGCGTCCCGCCTCGACCACGGCGCCGCGCGCCAGATTGCCGTCGGCGGCGGGAATGCCCGCCGCGGTCCAGTTGCGCACCGGGGTGGCGGTCCAGCGCTGGTACAGGGTCCAGTCGCGGGTCAGCCACAGCTCGGCCACGCTGGCGCGTTCTGCGGCGGTGGATTGCGCCAGACCCTCGCGGTCCGGGCGGGCGAACAGGATGATCCGGGCCTCGACGCCGGCGGCGCGGAGTTTCGGAACCTCCTCCATCTCGTACCGCTGCATGGCGGCCGAGTCGCGGTAGCCGATGATGTAGAGGGGCTCGCCGCCGCCGCCCGCCGAAATCCACGAGGATTGTTCGAGCAGGTCCTGGATCTGGCTCTGGTTGCGCTGCACCGTCACCGGCTGGAAGCGGGCATAGAAATGCTGATAGGCCCAGAAGCCGCCGATGGCGATGCCGAGGCCGATCACCGCCGCGAGGGCGGACCAGATGAAAAATCGACGCATGCGGGGAGACGCTCCAGCTTCACGGTTCGGGCAGCATAACGCCTATCATCGAAATGCGATGCCGCGAACGCCCGTCAGGCGAGGCGGGAGCCCTTCTCCCGCAAGCGGGAGAAGGGGTCGGCCGTCAGGCCATGGTCGGGATGACGAACGAGCTGTCCGCGTGTTCGAGATCGCTGTCGGGCCAGCGCGCCGTGACGGTCTTGACCTTGGTCCAGAACTTCACGCCCTCCATGCCGTGCTGGTTGGTGTCGCCGAAGGCCGAGCGCTTCCAGCCGCCGAAGGTGTGATAGGCGACCGGCACCGGGATCGGGACGTTGATCCCGACCATGCCGACGTTGACCCGGGCGGCGAAGTCGCGGGCCGCGCGGCCGTTCTGGGTGAAGATGGCGACGCCGTTGCCGTACTGGTGCTTCGACGGCAGCGACAGGGCCTCCTCGAAGCTGGCGGCGCGGACGATCTGCAGCACGGGGCCGAAGATCTCTTCCTTGTAGGATTCCATTTCCGGCGTGACGTGGTCGAACAGCGACGGGCCGATGAAATAACCCTTCTCGTGCCCCTGCAGCGAGAAGTCGCGGCCGTCGACGACCAGTTCGGCGCCGTCCTTGACGCCCTGTTCGATCCAGCCGGCGACTTTGGCGCGGTGCTGGGCGGTGACGACGGGGCCGTAGTGGGCGCCGGCGTCGGTCGAGACGCCGACCCGCATCGACGGGATCTCCGCGATCATGCGCTCGCGCAGTTCGTCGGCGGTTTTCTTGCCGACGGGGACGACGACCGGCAGGGCCATGCAGCGTTCGCCGGCGCTTCCGTAAGCGGCGCCGGACAGGTCCTTGATGACCTGGTCCATGTCGGCGTCAGGCAGGACGATGCCGTGGTTCTTGGCGCCGCCCATGGCCTGGACGCGTTTCCCGTGCGCCGCGCCGGTCTGGTAGACGTAGGAGGCGATGTCGGACGAGCCGACGAAGCTGACGGCGTGGATCAACGGATGGGTCAGGATGGCGTCGACCGCCGCCTTGTCGCCGTGGACGACGTTCAGCACGCCGGCGGGGGCGCCCGCCTCCATCATCAGTTCACCGAGGCGCACCGGCAGGGACGGATCGCGCTCCGAAGGCTTGAGGATGAAGGTGTTGCCCACGGCGATGGCCACGCCGAACATCCACATCGGGATCATGGCCGGGAAGTTGAACGGGGTGATCCCCGCCACCACGCCCAGCGGCTGGCGCATCGAATAGACGTCGATGCCGGGACCCGCGCCCCAGGTGTATTCGCCCTTCAGCGCATGGGGGATGCCGCAGGCGAACTCGATCACTTCCAGACCGCGCTGGATGTCGCCCTTGGAGTCGGCGATGACCTTGCCGTGCTCGGAGGACAGCAGTTCGGCCAGCTCGTTCATATTGGCTTCGACGAGGCGTTTGAACTCGAACATCACCCGCGCGCGGCGCTGGGGATTGGTCGAGGACCAGCCTTCGAAGGCGTTCTGGGCGGCCTGGACGGCGCGGTCCATCTCGGCGACCGAGGCCAGCTGGACGCGGGCCTGAACTTCGCCGGTGTTGGGGTTGAAGACGTCGGAGAACCGGCCCGAGGCGCCCGTGAAGCTGGCGCCGTCGATGAAGTGGTTGATGTCGCGCATGGTCGGAAACGGTCCTGGAAATCGAAACAGTCAGTACGGATGGCCAGCGGTTTAGCCCCTGACCCGCGCGGGCGCCAGCGCCTCTAGATCGCGGCGTCGAACAGGGCGTCGCGGGCGATGTCGGCGCGCAGCATGGGGAAGAAGTGGGTCCCGCCCGGCACGGTCTCGACCGTGACATGGGGCAGGCCGCGCGGGGTTCCGGTCAGGAAGCAGGTCGAGCCGTGTTCGCCCTTCAGGATGCGGACCGGTCGGCTCAGCTGCTTCAGGGCGCGCCAGGGGTCGTGGCTCTGGGAGGCGTAGTTGGACGCCTCCCACGCCGGGTCGCAGGCGAGGACGAAGCCGTCGGCGGTTTCGGTCAGGCCGTCGGCCAGATAATCGGCCAGCATCATCTCGGGCCAGCCCTTGAAGGCGCCGCGTCCCAAATAGGCGGCCAGCGCCTGCTCGCGGCTGTCGAAGACGGCGCGGCGGCGCAGGGCGTTGCGGACCAGGGGAATGCGGGAGGCGAGGCGGTCCAGAAGCGGAAGCTTGAAGGCGGCGACGGTCAGCCGGCCCCAGATGACGGGATCGAACAGGACCAGCCCCGCGACCCGGTCGGGCCGTTCGGCGGCGGCAAGCAGCGCCGTCGTTCCGCCCATCGAATGGCCAGCGAGGATCACCGGCGGTCCGTCGAGCGCATCCAGCACGGCGATCAGGTCGTCGCGGTGATCGTGCCAGTGGCGGCGACCGACGACATCGGTGGGCAATGAGGTTCCGCCATGGCCGCGCAAATCCGGCGCCCAGATGCGCAGGCTGCCGGACAGGGGCGCCAGCAGGGTGCGGTAGGTCATGGCGTTGAAGCCGTTGGCGTGGACGAAAACGATGTCGACCGGGCGTTTGACGTCGCCGAAATCCAGCACGCTCATGCGTCCCTCGCCCCAGTGGTTCGACACCGGAAGGCTCAGGCGACGGGGCGGGGAGAGCCGGATCGCATCCATGCGGGGGAGATAGGCGGTTGCGAGGCTCCGCGCCAGTTCACGCGGGGGAAGCTCAGCTCGCGACGCAGGCCGGACAGCGGCCGTGGGCCTCGATCGTGGTGCGAGTGATGGCGTAGCCGGCCGCCTCGGCGGCCCGACCCAGATCGCCGGCGACGGGGGCGGAGACCTCCTGCGTGGCCCCGCAGCAGTCGCAGATCAGGAAGGCGGCGGCGTGGTCGACGCTGCCCGAGGTGCAGGCGACATAGGCGCTGATCGAGGCGATGCGGTGGGCCAGTCCCTTGCGCTCAAGGAACTCAAGCGCGCGGTAGACGGTCGGGGGCTTGGCCGGCTGGCCGTCGTCGCCGAAGCGGGCGATCAGGTCATAGGCCTTCACCGGTTCGCCCGCGGCCAGCAACAGCTCAAGCACGCGCAGGCGAGCGGCGGTCATCCGCTCGCCCTCAGCGGTCAGGCGTCGGTCGGCCTCGCCCATGGCGCGGGCGACGTCGGCGGGGGCCGGCGGTCCGTCAGCGTGATGGTGGTGGCAGTGTTCGCTCATGCGCCAGAGCTAAGCCCTCGGCGCGGGCGCCGCAACCGGAGCCGCTTGACGGTGTGTGATGTTATCTCGTAACACCGAGTCACTGTCGCTCTCCCGGAAGTTCGCATGTCCCTGTCCGTCGTATCCCGCACCGCTCTCGCCGCCGCCCTCGGCTGGGGAGTCATGACCAGTGTTGCGGCGGCCCAGTCCGCAGCCCCGGCTCAACCGGACGCACTGGTGCTCGACGACGTCATCGTCACCGGCGCCCCGTACGGTATCAGCGCCCGCGCCACGACCATCGCCACGACGGTGATCGACGAGGAGATGCTGGCCACGGCGCCGGCCGCGTCGCTGGGCGATCTGGTCGCGGGCCTGCCCGGCATGCGCTCGACCGACTTCGCGCCGGGCGCCAGCCGGCCGGTGATCCGCGGCCTGTCGGGCCCGCGCGTGCAGGTGCTGACGAACGGCATCGGCCTGATCGACGCCAGTTCGGTGTCGCCCGACCACCAGGTCGCGACCGACCCGGCCGAGGCCAACCGCATCGAGATCGTCCGCGGACCGGCGACCCTCGCCTATGGCGGCACGGCCATCGGCGGGGTCGTGAACGTTCTGGACAACCGCATTCCCACCGAAATGCCTGACGGCGTGGACGGGGTCCTTTCGGCCCAGACCTCGACCGTCGATCAGGGTTGGTCGACCTCCGCGCGGGCGACCTTCGGCCTCGGCCCCATCGCCATCAGCGTGGACGGGGTGAAGAAGGAGGCCGACGACTACGACATTCCCTCGCCCGCCATCTCGCAGCGGCTGGCCGATGCGGAAGGCGTCGCGCGTGGACCGGGCGAGACCCAGCCCAACAGTTTCTCGGAGCTGGAGAGCTGGGGCGTCGGCGCCTCATGGATCGGCTCGCGCGGCTTCATCGGCGGATCGTTCAAGGACCTGTCCAGCACCTATGGCACCGTGGCCGAGCCCGATGTCTTCATCCAGCTGGAACAGACCCGTGAGGACCTGCGTGGCGAACTGCGTTTCGACGGCGGGCTGTTCCAGAAGCTGACCGGCTCGTACGGCCATGCTGACTACACCCACACCGAGTTCGAGGGGCCGGGCAATCCCGGCACGGTCTTCCAGTCGGACGGGCAGGAGGCGCGGGCCGATCTGGTGCAGCAGGCCCGGAACGGATGGAACGGCGCCACCGGGGTTCAGGTCCTGTCGCGCACGTTCGAAGCCGTCGGCGCCGAGGCCTTCGTGCCCGGCAGCGAAATCGAGGAGGCGGGCGTCTACACGGTCCAGCGGCTGGACCGGGCCGGTTGGGGGCTGGAAGGCGGCCTGCGCTATGACCGGCGCTCGGTGACGGCTGCGCCGCTGTCCGGCGGTGCGGAAATCGAACGCGAGTTCGACAACTGGTCAGGCTCGGCGGCGGCCTTTATCAAGCCCTCGGCCAATCTGTTCCTCGGCCTGAGCCTGGCGCACAACGAACGGGCCCCGTCCGAGGTCGAGCTGTTCGCCGACGGCCTGCACGTGGCCACCGGCGTCTATGAGCGTGGCGATGTCACGCTGGACAACGAGACGGTGACGACGCTGGAGGGCACGGTCCATTACGCCGCCGGCCGGTTCCAGGGCGATCTGCACGTCTACGTCTCAAAATATGACGGGTTTATCGATGAGCGGGACACCGGTGCGGTGTTCGTGGACGACGGCGAGAGCTTCCCCATCTTCCAGTTCGTCCAGACGGGCGCCGAGTTCCGCGGCTTCGAGGTCGAGGGCGAATACGACCTGTGGACCAGCGGAGATCGATCGCTGACCCTGGAAGGGGCCGGCGATTTCGTCGATGCGCAGACCGATCAGGGACCCGCGGCGCGGATCCCGCCGTGGAGCGTGACCGGCCGGCTCGCCTGGACCTCGACGCCGTTCGACGCCTCGCTGGAAGTCCGCCATGTCGGGCAACAGGACGAGTTGGCGGCCTATGAACTGGGCACCGACGGCTACACGATGGTGAACCTGTCGGGATCCTGGCGGCCCTTCGCCGACAAGGCCGTGACCCTGTTCGCGGAGGGTCATAACCTGACCGACACCGAGGCCCGCGAACACGTCAGTTTCCTCAAGGATGTCGCGCCCCTGCCGGGCCGGAATCTGAGGGTCGGCGTCAGCTACCGGTTCTGACGGGAACCGTTAACCGCGTCGGACACCCCGTGAGCGAGCCGGTTTGCGGCGATGTGGCGACTGCGCTAGAAGCGCGCTTCCCTTATTTCCAGAGCCTGATCGCGTTCATGACCGATACAACCGCCGCCTCGCCCCTGCAGGGCAATGTTCTGTTCTACGCACAGCCCGAGCCGCTGTCCCTCGAGGTCCACGGGGCCCTGGGCGTCGACGCCGTCGACAAGCCCTACGCCTTCGTCGCCCAGACCAATCTGGTGCCGGTGATGGTGACCGAGTTCGCGCCGGCCGCCCTGTCCTATCCGGTGATCTTCGTCGGCGAGAACAAGCAGCCGGTGGCCGTTATGGCGCTGCGCGGCGGTGAGAACCTGTTCGTCAGCGAGGACGGCGAGTTCCGCCCCGAGGCCTACATTCCGGCCTACGTCCGCCGCTATCCGTTCGTCTTCGCAAACGACGACGCCCAGCAGCGCATGATCCTGTGCGTCGACCGCGCCGCGCCCTTCATCAAGGAAGGCGGCTCCACCCCGCTGTTCGTCGACGGCCAGCCCTCGCCCTACACCCAGCAGGCGATGGAGTTCTGCAACAATTTCGAGCAGGAGCGCCTGCGCACCGAGGCCTTCCTCAAGCTGCTGACGGACATGGATCTGCTGGACACGCGCGAGGCCGTCTTCACCCCGCGCAACCCGGACGGCACCGCCGCCGCGCCGCAGAAGATCGCCGAATACTACGCCGTCTCGGAAGACAAGCTGAAGGCCCTGCCGGCCAAGAAACTGGCCGAACTGCGCGACAACGGCGCCCTGGGCCAGATCTACGCTCACCTGGTGTCGCTGCTGGGCTGGGATCGTCTGATCGCCCTGGCCTTCCAGAAGGCCGCCGCGGCGCAGCCGGCTGCCGGCAACGCGTAAGGCTCACAATCTGCCAGATGAAGGCCCCGTCCGGTTCGCCGTGCGGGGCTTTTTCTTGTCTCAGCGCCGCGCCAGCAGCGCCCGGGTCAGGCAGGAAAACACCAGCCGTCCCGCCTCGTCGAGCAGGTCGTGCTGGGCGATGACGATGCCCTTTTCGTCGCCGACCGGGTCCTTGCCCATGACCGTCATGCGGCCCCGCATCAGCTCGCCGGCGGGCGGATTGCGCATGAAACGCAGGCCGTCGACGGCCAGCACCTTGGACTGGGCCCAGCCCGAGGCCTTCTCGGCGAAGATCCGGCTCCACAGGGCGTAGACCATGGCGTCCGGCGCGCCGTACGAGACATCCCACCCGGGCGAGAACCGCTCGACGAAGACGTCCAGCGCCGCCGCATCGACCATGCAGGCGCCCAGGGAGATGACCTCGCCCACGCCCAGGTCTTCGAAATGGACGTGCAGCGGCTCGGTCATGTCAATTCCGTCAGGCGGCCGGTTCTTCGGATACGCGGACGAGCAGCTTGCCGTCATGGTCGCCCGTGAACAAGCGGTTCAGCGAATCCAGCGCGCCGCCCAGACCGTCGTCGACGTGGACCTTCCACTTCACTGTGCCGTCGGCCAGCCAGGGACCCATCTCCGCCACCATCTCGCGACCGCGGTGGGCGTAGTCGAGGACAAGGAAACCCTGGACATTGAGGCGGTGGGTGATGATGCGCGAGAAGTTTGGCGAGGGCGGCATCTTCGTGGCGTTATAGGCCGAGATCAGGCCGCACACGGCCATGCGGCCATGGGTCTTCAGCCGGTTGAAGACGGCGATCATGATGTCGCCGCCGACGTTCTCGAAATTCAGGTCGATGCCGTCCGGGGCCAGCCGGTCCAGCGCCTCGCCGACGTCCTCGTTCTTGTAGTCGATGGCGGCGTCAAAGCCGAGTTCCTCGGTCAGCCAGCGGCACTTGTCCGGCCCGCCGGCGATACCGATGACGCGGCAGCCGCGCGCCTTGGCCACCTGACCGGCGATGGAGCCGACGGCGCCGGCGGCGGCGGAGATGACGATGGTCTCGCCCGCCTTGGCCTTCAGCACATCGGTGACGCCGAAATAGGCGGTCATGCCGGTCATGCCCAGGACGCTGAGGTTGGCGGTCAGCGGCATGCCGGGCGCGCGGTGCACCTGACGCAGCTCCATCTCGTTGACGACCGCATAGTCGGACCAGCCGCCGGACAGGGGCGTGACCACGTCGCCGGCGCGGAAACGGCTGGAGCGGCTTTCCTCGACAACGCCAAGCGTCAGGCCGCGCATCACGCCGCCGATCGGCACCGGCGGCAGATAGCCCTCGGCGTCGTTCATCCAGGTGCGGTTGGTGGGGTCGAGCGAGAGATAGACCGTGCGGACCAGCACCTGCGATTCGTTCAGCGCCGGGACCGGCGCCTCGATCAGCTCCAGATCGCCGGGCTGGATCAGGCCTTTGGGCCGCTGGCGCAGCACCCACTGACGATTGACGCGAGCCATGACGATCTCCGGGTTTTCTTTCTGGACCCGGGCATAGTCAGCAAGCCGGGCCGCCTGTCCAGCCGGAGCAAAGAAAAAGGCGGACCGTTTCGGGTCCGCCTGAAGTCGCATCATCGAGAATGAGGCGCGGAGGCGACAGACCGGCTTTCGCCAGTCTCAAGTCGGGGGGGCGTCGCCGCCTCCGCATTTCGATAACGGAGGCTGCGGGCTTCGGTTCCGGGCCCCTTGAGGATTTTTCGCGTCTGTAGAGAGTGCCGGAACGGCTACGCTGGACGGCGCGTTCAACAGCCTGATCCCATGCCCAGACGGAGCCGAGCCATGACCC
Organism: Brevundimonas sp. Root1423; assembly: GCF_001426805.1. Lineage (NCBI taxonomy): Bacteria > Pseudomonadati > Pseudomonadota > Alphaproteobacteria > Caulobacterales > Caulobacteraceae > Brevundimonas > Brevundimonas sp. Root1423. The sequence goes on along the minus strand of NZ_LMFL01000012.1, from coordinate 45,772 downwards.
ATGAATCCCCACACGACAAGGCCGCCGACGCCGTCCATGAGGGCCGTCCGGTGGAGGCCCAATATGTCCGCGGGGGGCGCGGCGGCGTGCGCATCCTGACACTGCTGGTCATCTCGCTGGCTGCCGTCGCCATCCTGCTGCTGGGCATGTGGTTTGTCAGCCAGGGCGGTTTCGCCGCCACCAACGCCAACAACGGCGATCAGGCCGTCGACGCCCAGGCCTTCCAGGGCGACGCGGCCACGCCGCAGACGGCCGACGCTCCCACCACCGCCGTCGGGGAGCCGACCAGCCCGCCGACCGGCGAGGCGCCCAACGTCAATGCGCCGACCGTCGCCGCGCCCGCGGAACCGCAAGCCCGCCCCCACTGAAACGGCGCGCGCCAACAAAAAAGCCCCGGTCGCGAGACCGGGGCTTTTCCTTTGTCCGGGGAAGAAGGCTTACGCCGCCGCCTTCTGGCGCGACGGGTGGAAGAACAGCGCCTGGCTGATCGCCGCCTTCACCGTTTCCGGCTGGAAGGGTTTGGTGATCAGGAAGGTCGGCTCGGGCCGCTCGCCGGTCAGCAGACGCTCCGGGAAGGCGGTGATGAAGATCACCGGCACGTCGATCCGCTTGAGGATGTCCTTGACCGCGTCGATGCCCGACGAACCGTCGGCCAGCTGGATGTCGGCCAGAACCAGACCCGGGCGGTGGCGGGCGACGGCGTCGACGGCCTCGTCATGCGTGGTGGCGGTGCCGGTGACCCGATGGCCGAGCTCTTTCACAAGGCTTTCGATGTCGGCCGAGATGATCGCCTCGTCCTCGATGATCAGGACATCGGTGGCCAGTTCGGCGTCGATGTCCGACTGGGCTTCAGAGATCAGGCGTTCGACGTCGAATGCGTCGGCGTCCAGGATCTGGGCGGCTTCGGAGGGGGTGAACCCTTCGAGCGCGGTCAGCAGGAAGGCCTGACGCGAGCGCGGCGCGATACGCATCAGGCGGCGCGAGGCGTCGTCGGTGCGGCTTTCCAGCCCGCTCTTGTCTTCCAGCTGCGCGCCGGTGGTCGCCCAGATGGCGTGGAAGACATGATAGAGGGCGACCCGCGGAGTCATGTCGGCGGGCAGCTGCCGCTCGCCGGCGGCGAGCGCCTCCAGGGCGACGCGGACGTAGTTGTCGCCGGTGGTCTGATCACCGGTCAGGGCCCGCGCGTAACGGCGGACGTAAGGCAGATGCGGCGCAAGGCGGGCCAGCAGGCTCATAAAACAAAATCCCCGACAGAAAGGCGGCTCCCGACTGGAACCTGAGCAGTCCGGTCAACGTATCAAATACGCCACGGTTCCCGCGCTGACGACAAGCTTGAGCATTATTCGGCGATGAGCCAGGAACCGCCTGTGCTGAGTGGCGTTTGGCCCTTCGCACAAGTCTTTCGTCAGGGTGGCGGCCGTTTTTTCAATGACAGATAATTCCAACCCTCCGGGCAAGGGCCCGCCCAAGGGCGGCGCAAGTCTGGAGGAAGCTCGACTTCGCCAGCAGGCGATCGGCGTGAAGCTGCGCCACATGTTCGACGAGGTCGTGAACGAGCAGGTTCCGGACGAGTTCCTGGACATCCTGCGGCGCGCCGACGAGCGTTCGTCGGGCGGGAGCGGCTCATGAGCGGTGCGACCAACCCGCCGCCCAAGCCTCCTTCAGCCGACGACGACGCCTTCAAGAGGGAGCTGGTCGCGCTGATCCCGCATCTGCGCGCCTTCGCCCGCACGCTGACCGGTGATCCGACCGCCGCCGACGATCTGGCGCAGGACGCCATGATGAAGGCGTGGGACGCGCGCGCCAGCTATCAGATGGGCACCAACATGAAGGCCTGGACCTTCATGATCCTGCGCAACCAGTTCTATTCCGAGAAGCGCCGGTCGTGGCGTCAATCGCAGCTGGATCAGGAAGCCGCCGAACGCACGCTCGTTGCGGTCGACGATCCTGAGTCGCCGGTGGCGCTGGACGAACTGCGGCTGGCTCTGGCCACCCTGCCGGAAGAACAGCGCGAGGCGCTGATCCTCGTCGGCGCGGGAGGCTTCGCCTATGAAGAGGCGGCAGAAATCTGCCAATGCGCAGTCGGAACGGTGAAGAGCCGCGTTTCCCGCGCCCGCAAGGCCCTGCAGGCCACGCTTGAACGGGGCGGCTACGCCCGTGATGGTCGCGCCGCGGGCGACGCCATGCGTTCCATACTGGCCGCCGCTGATCGCCTGAGCAGCGTCCGGCAGGACTGACCGGTGGTCCGGTTCGGACGAGGGTTGACCAAACGCGTAGGCCGGAGTCTGGGGCCGCCGCAGTTTCACGGCATCCGTTTCAGGATGGGCTGGGCCATGGCCCTGGCCCTGCTGCCGATTCTGGTGCTGGGCGCCTTCCAGACCCAATCCGCCTTTCGCGCCCAGGATATAGAGCGGCGGTCCGACCTGCAGTTGGCTGCCGAACGGACCGCGGCCAACGCCAAATCCCACCTCGACAGCACCGGCGTGCTCCTCCAGGCCTTGCGCCCGGAAGCGTTGGAAGTGTTTTGCGAGCCGCGACTGACCGATCTGGTCGAGCGGCTCGAGAATCTCGACGGACTGGCGCGGCTGACGACGACGGGAGCCACGGTCTGCGCCTCGCGCGGGCTGAGTCAGAGCGCGCCGGCCTGGCTGGCCCAGGCCCCTGCCAGCCCGTGGTTCCTCCGGCTCAAGGCCGGCGAGAGCATGGTTCTGGCCCGTGCGCCGACTGTCGCCGGCCGTTCGCCCGGTCTGATCGTGGCGATCCGGCTTGAGCGGCCGCTGGGCGCCTTCGACGGCGCCATGGTCGCGCTCCTGCCCCTGGCCAGCCTGCAGCCCGACGTCGACGACCCGGCCCTCCCGGAAGGCTCGCAAGCCGCCCTGACCGATGGCGACGGGCGCCTGCTGACGGTGACAGAGGCCGACGCCTTCGTGCTGTCCGGCGGCGACACCCTGACCGGCTGGGTCGGTCGCGCGCGCTCGGGCGCCTCGGCGATCTTCGAGGCCGACGACGCGCAGGGACGGCACCGGGTCTATGCCGGAGCGGCCCTTGCAGGACGGGATGTCTACGCCCTGCTGTCGGCGCCCGCGCCCGGCCTGTGGTCCTGGGCCCGTCTGAATCCTGTCGGGGCGTTGCTGGTGCCGCTGCTGGCGTGGCTGATCGCCTTCGGCGCGGTCATGCTGGTCAGCGAACGGATCGTCATCCGGTGGCTGAACTATCTGGAACGGATCGCCGCCATCTACGCGCGCGGGCGCTTCAACGTGCGGCCCCTGCAGGCCATGAACGCGCCGGCGGAAATCCGCGTCCTCGCGCGAACACTGGACGAGCTGGCCGAGTCCATCGTCACGCGCGACGCCGCCCTGACCGCATCGCTGGCGGAAAAGGACGCGCTGATGCGCGAGATCCATCACCGCGTGAAGAACAATCTGCAGATCATTTCCTCGCTGCTTTCGATGCAGCAGAGGGCCCTGACCGATCCGGCCTCCAAGGCGGCGGTGGGCGACACGCGCCAGCGGATCGCGGCCCTGGCCCTGATCTATCGCACCCTCTACCAGAGCGACGATCTCCGCTACGCGGACGCGCGGATCTTCCTGACCGAACTGGTCGGCCAGCTGGTGGTCAGCGAGGCGGGACGCGGGATTGTGGTGACCTCGTCGGTCGAGGCGGACTCGCTGGTGGTCGATCCCGACAAGCTGGCGCCGCTGGCGCTGTGGCTGGTCGAGGCCGTGACCAACGCCCAGAAACACGCCTTCGCCGGCCGCGGCGGCGATCTGAAGGTCCGCTTCAATGTCCGCGGCGAAAAGAGCGTGCTGGAAGTGCAGGATGACGGACCGGGCGTCAGCGAGACCTTCCGCGCGGGCGTCGGACGCACCCTGATGGGGGCGTTCGCCAAACAGCTGAGGGGCGAGGTCGAAATGCTTCCGGCTCCGGACGGAGGCACCATAGCCCGCCTGACCTTCGCCACGCCCGAGGCCGTCGTGCCTACGGACCCCGCCGATCTTGGAACCTCCGCCGCGCCGTCACGTTGATGCTGCAGACGCCACCTCCCCGGCATCAAGGAGTTCATCCCATGCGCAAACTGTTTGTCCTTTTCGCCGCCGCCGCAGCCCTGACGACCGCCGCTTGTAACACCGTTTCGGGCGTCGGCCGCGACGCCTCGGCCGCCGGGACCGCCGTCGCCAACTGCGCGGACGGCAAGACCTGCTGATCCACTTCGCCGGCCAGCCGCCGGCGTGAGATCCCGACCGCGCTTCCCCCCCGACACGCGGATCGGTTGAAGAAAGCCCGTCAGCCCCCCGCCGACGGGCTTTCGCTTGTGTGGGGCACGCCCCGCCCGCTAGCATCGCCGCACAGGTGTCCGGAGAGACGCCGGAGCGACACGCGGGGAGCGATCGATGACGGATGCGGCGGAGACCCGGGCGGGACCCGGCCTGAAGACTGTGGTCACCGCCTCGGCGGCGGGGACGGCGTTCGAATGGTACGACTTCTTCGTCTTCGGCTCCCTCACCACCATCATCGCGCGGCATTTCTTCGCCGACGCCGGCGAGACCGTCGCCTACATCATGGCCCTGCTGACGTTCGGTCTGGGCTTCGTGGTGCGGCCGCTGGGCGCGCTGGTGTTCGGCTGGTTTGGAGACCGCACCGGCCGCAAGACGACTTTCCTCGTCACCATCACCCTGATGGGGCTGGCGACGGTCGCCATAGGGCTTCTGCCCGACTACGGCCAGATCGGCATTGCCGCGCCCATTCTGCTTCTGATCATGCGGATGCTGCAGGGCTTCGCGCTGGGCGGCGAGTACGGCGGGGCGGCCATCTATGTCGCCGAGCATTCGCCGCCGAAGAAGCGCGGCCTGCTGACCGGCTGGATCCAGACCACGGCCGCCTTCGGCCTGATCGGCGCGCTTTCGGTCATCCTGATCACCCGTCAGATCGTCGGCGTCGAGGCGTTCGACGAGTGGGGCTGGCGCATCCCGTTCCTGTTGTCCGCCCTGCTGCTGGCGGTGTCGCTGTGGATCCGGCTGAAGCTCAACGAGAGCCCGGCCTATCAGCGCATGGAGGCCGAGGGCGGCGAACGTCGCGCGCCCTACAAGGAGGCCTTCTTCCAGTGGAGCAACGGGCGGTTCGTGCTGATCGCCCTGTTCGGCATCATGATCGCCCAGGGCGCGGTCTGGTATTGCGGATATTTCTACACGCGCTTCTTCATGGAGCGGGTGCTGAAGGTCGACACCAACACCGTCGACCAGCTGGTGCTGGCGGTGACCGTCGCCTCGGCGGGGCTGTACGTCTTCTTCGGCTGGCTGTCGGACCGGCTGGGGCGCAAGCCGGTGATGCTGTTCGGCATGATCCTGGCGCTGGTCGCCTTCTTCCCCGGCTTCCACGCCTTGACGAAAGCCGCCAACCCGGCGCTGGCCGAGGCCCAGGCCTCGGCGCCCGTGACGGTGATCGCCGACCCCGCCACCTGCGCCCTGCAGTTCGATCCGATCGGCAAGGCAGCCTTCGCCAGCTCATGTGATATCGCCAAGAGCGTGCTGTCGAACGCGGGCGTGTCCTACGGCAACGCCGAGGCGATCGCGGGCTCGGCCGCCACTGTCCGTATCGGCGCAACCGAGGTCGCGTCGGTCGAGGGCGCCGGCATGGCGCCGGCCGCGCTGAAGGCTGCCCGCACCGATGTCGAAACCCGCATCAAGGCGGCGCTGGTCCAAGCCGGTTATCCTGCGAAGGCCGATCCCGCGCGGATCAACATGCCGCTGGTCTTCGCCATCCTGATGATCTTCATGGTCGCGGCCACGGCCCTCTACGGGCCGCAGGCGGCGGCGCTGGTTGAGCTGTTCCCGACACGGGTGCGCTATACGGCGATGAGCCTGCCCTACAACATCGGCACGGGCTGGGTCGGAGGGCTATTGCCCGCCGCCAGCTTCGCCCTGGTGGCGGCGTCGGGGAACATCTATTTCGGCCTCTGGTATTCGGTCGCCTTCACTGTGCTGGCGGTGATCGTCAGCCTGATCTGGCTGCCGGAAACGAAGGGCCGCGATCTGGACCGGATCGAGACCTGACTCAGGCCTCGGCGGCGACCTTCCAGGCCTCGGCGACGGCGTCGACGGCGTGACGCAACGGCGCACGGTGTTTGTCGAAGAACATCTCGCCGCGCAGGCCCGAGAAGATGAAGCCGTTGGAGACGATGCAGGCGTTGGGCTCGTCCAGCCGCTGGATTTCGAAATAGCGGGTCGAGCGGAACCACAGGCCGCGCGCCTCGGTCCAGACCAGTTGGGAGTAGGGCTCCCACTCGCCGACCTTCGCCGCGACGAGGCGTTCGGGCAGGCCTTCGATCGTCTCCGTGAGGTTGATCACGCCCCCGAAGGCGATGGCGCCCTCCACCCCTTTCTCGATCGGGTTCCAGCGATCCCAGGACGAGAGGTCGGCGATCAGGCCCCAGATGTGCTCGGGCGTGGCGCGGACGCCGATGCGGCGTTCGATACGGGCGGTTTCCATGGCTCCGATCTGCCACGGCTTTCGGACGGAGAAAAGGCCGTGGTCAGCGGTTGCCCTCGGGGCCGGGCTGCGAGGCGGGCGGCGTGTCCGACGAAGGGGTCTCGTCGCGGTCGGGCAGGTCGGGTGGTCCGGCCCGCAGCCGGGCGCTGACGAAACACAGGGCCGTGGCGCCGGCCAACAGGACGGCGTTGGCGATGAAGGGACCGGGCTCGGCCAGTTCGTACAGGGCCACGCCGATCACGGGCGGCGCCAGGAAGCTGAGGCCGGCCAGCGACATCATCAGTCCGGCGATCGCTCCCTGCTCGTGCGGTGCGACCGACAGGGACGAGCCGGCGGTGAATCCCGGCCGCGCGAAGCCGACGCCCATCGACACCACGGCGTAGCCGACCACGACGCCATAGTAGCCGGGGGCTGCGATGCTCATCAGATTGCCCAGCAGGGCCAGGGCGGCCCCCCAGCGCATCAGGTCGCGCGGCTGCAGCTTCAGCAGCGGGATCAGCCCCCACTGGGCCATCAGGGTCGCGGCGGCCCCGGCCAGCATGGCGATGCCGATGAAGGGCTGGGCGGCGAGGGCCGCAACGCCGGTCACAGCCAGTTCGTCAATGATGTGGAAGCCCAGCACCGAGATGTTGACGGCTTGGGCCCCCGTCACCAGCAGGCCGTACAGCAGATAGTCGCGCACCCGCGGGTCGCGCCACAGCCCCTTGGCGACCGGGTCGCGATGGCCGCTGGGGGAGGGGACGCGCACCACCTCGCCGCTGGGCAGCCGACGCCAGACGATGAACAGGACGATCAGGCCGAACAGGGCGAAGGCGTACATCGGCCCGGCCAGACCGACCATCGGGATGACGAACCAGACGGCCCCGAGCCCGACCGCGATCGCCGGCAGGACGAAGAAGGGGGCCAGCGCGGGTCCGACAACCGTGCCCAGCCCTTGAGCCGAGGCCAGCAGCGACATCGCCGGGGTCCGTTGTTCGGGCGTGGTGCGATCGGCGACATAGGCCTGGGAGGCGATCGGCGCGGCCGAGCCGAACACGCCGTAGATGGTTCGCGCCACCGCCATCAGCGCAAAGGCCAGACCCGCGCCCAGCCATTGCTCCAGTCCCGAGGTCGCGGCCAGTCCGAAACCGGTCATGGAGACGACGAAGCCCGACAGGCCGATCAGGATGACCCGCTTGCGACCCAGGGTGTCGGACAGGCGCGCCCAGAAAGGCGAGGCGATGGTCCACATCAGGGCCGAGATGGCGAAGGCGCCGGCGACCAAGGTGTCGGATAGCCGGAACTCGCGCCCGATCGCGGGCAGCACCGACTGCAACGCCATATTGCCCGCCGCCGCGATCAGACTGACGGCGAACAGGATGAAAAAGGCGGGCGAGCGGAGGTTCACGGGCTCAGCCTAGACGCCGGCGGCTGCAAGGTCACTCATCCCCGACGATTGTCAGGGACGGTTTCAGACGACGGCCATCGTCCAGGCCGAGCCGCGCCTTGACCTCGAACAGGTCGGCCCCGGGCCGTATGATCAGCAGCTCCTTGGGCCGCGCCGTGTTCACGGCGATCACCGCATTCTTCGGACAGATGTCGAAACAGTCGGTCTCCTTGACCACCAGCTCGGCCTTCTTGCCCTTCCCGGCCTTCAGATATTTGCGCAGGGCCTTCTTCAGGGACTTGTCGCCGTCAGGGCCGAAGCCCTTGCCGTTCAGCTTCTTCGAACATTTGCGGCAGACCAGCACCACATCGCGCCACTGGGTCTTTGCGGTCTGGATGGCCATGCCGCCAGTTTGCCTGCCCCGCGCCCTTGCGCAAGGGCGGCGGCTTTGCGCACCTTGCGACCCTGCAACCATCGGGGACGCCATGACCATCCGCCGCCTGCTCGCCGCCTCCAGCCTGGCGCTGGTCCTGTCCGCCGGTCTGGCGCACGCACAACAGGCGCCCATCGCGCTGGAGAGGGTCGAGGCGGCGGTGGCGACCGGGGCGCCGAAGGTCGTGGCATGGCGGCGCGACATCCACGCCAACCCCGAACTGGGCTTCGCCGAAACCCGCACCGCCGCTCTGGTGGCCGAGCATCTCCGCGCGCTTGGGATGGAGGTCCGCACGGGCGTCGGCAAGACGGGCGTGGTCGGTATCCTGCGCGGTGGCCGGCCGGGCCGCACCGTGGCCCTGCGCACCGACATGGATGCGCTGCCGGTGCTGGAGGCGACGGGGCTGCCCTTCGCCTCGACCGCGACCGGGACCTATATGGGCGCCACCGTGCCGGTGGCGCACGCCTGCGGTCACGACGCCCATATCGCCATGCTGATGGGCGCCGCCGAGGTGCTGGCCGGGATGAAGGCCGACATCCCCGGGACCATCGTCTTCATCTTCCAGCCCGCCGAGGAGGGCGCGCCTCCGGGAGAGCCCAAGGGCGGCGCCGCCCTGATGATTGAGGAGGGGGCGCTGGAGAACCCCCGGCCCGACGCCATCTTCGGCCTGCATGTGGTGCCCGGCCGGCCCGGCACGGTCTTCTATCGTCCGCAGGGCTTCATGGCCGCGTCGGACCGGATCGACATCGTCCTGCATGGTCGCCAGACGCACGGCGCCTGGCCCTGGAAGGGCGTCGACGTCATCGCCGTCTCGGCCCAGATCATCCAGACGATCAACACCCTGACCGCCCGCACCATCGATCCGACCACGACGCCGACGGTCTTCACCATCGCCACGGTGGACGCGGGCGTCCGCTACAACATCATCCCGGACGAGGCGAAGCTGTCGGGCACGCTGCGCACCTTCGACATCGCCCAGCGCGACGATCTGGTGCGGCGCGCCGGCGTGGCGATCGACAATGTCGCCGAGACCTTCGGAGCAACGGCGGAGTTCTCGGTCCGCCAGAACGCGGCGCTGGTCTACAACAACGAGGAGCTGTCGGCCTGGCTGGCCCCGGTGCTGACGGAGGCGGCGGGCGCCGGCAACGTCAACGCGGCCGTTCCCCCGACGACGGTGGCCGAGGACTTCAGCTATCTGTCGCAGGTCGTGCCGGGCGTCTTCTATCACCTCGGGGGATCGAAGGACGGGGTCGATCCCGCGACGTCGCCGCCGAACCATTCGCCCGGTTTTGATGTCAATGAATCGATCCTGCCGCTGGGCGTGAAGACCCATGTGCTCAGCGCGCTGCGCTTCCTGGAGCGGCCGACGCCCTGATCGGCAACCATATTCCTCAATATCCTTGCAAGTATGCAAGCGCATCCTCTGGCGTCCTTCAAGGGAGGGTGTGTTGAGAGAATTGCCGGTGCGGCTGCCGCCCGCGCGCCTTGAACGGCGCGGCGGGACGCTGCGGGAGATCTTCTTTTTCCTCGTCGCCTTCGGGGCGATGTTCGGGGCCGCCCTGCTGGGGCTGGGCCTGCTGATCTGAGATCAGGCGGCCTCGCCCATGCGGATCCAGTCCGCGAGGACATCGTGCATGGCGCGGGCGCTGGCGGCCTCCCGGCCGGCGACGGCGTCGGACCGCAGCTCGGACGGCGCCACGTCGTCGGGCGACATGCCGAACTGGGCCTTGAAGGCCTGAACGAAGGTCCGGCGGTCAGGGAAGCCATTGCGCTGTCCGATCAGTTCGACCGACGGCGACAGACCGCGGCGCCCCCTCAGCGCGATATAGGTCCGCGCCAGACGCCGACGCAGGACGTAGGTCCGGACGCCGCCCGTGCTTTCGAACGCCCGATACAGGCTCGTGCGCGACACGCCGATGGCGATGGCCAGGGTCGCGGCGCTCCATTTCGAGTCCGGCGGGCGGGAGTCCAGCAGCGCCATGGCCCGCTCCCGGATGGTGCGGTGGATGGCGTCGGCGTGACCCGGCGTGACCGAGCGCTGATGGCCGAGAAACCGCTCGGCGATGACGAAGGCGGCTTCGATCCCCGCCGCGCCTTCCGCGTCGCTGAGTTGGTCGGCGACATCCGTCATGGTGAGCAGATGGGAGGCGACCAGTCGTCCGCCTGCGGACGATCCTGGCAGGACCAGGCCATGGATTCCGCGCGCGAGCAGCCAGCCGGGCACCGACGCCCGGGGGACCATGACGGTGACCATGTCGATCCCGGGCATGGCGGCCAGCGAGGGACGGGACAGGTCCCGGAACTGCACCGAGCCCGCCTCGGCGCGTAACGTCTGGCCGTCGCAGTCGCCGATGGTGTCGATCAGGTTCACGATCACGCTGATATGGTCGATGCCCGATCGGCGGATGTGATCGGCCTCGCGCGCGAGGGTCTGGGCCGAGGATCGTGCGCGGGCGATGATGCTCGGGCCGAACAGATGCGCGTGGGTCTGGCTGCTGAAACCCGAGCGGCCGGCGTCGGCCACGTCGCGGACCTCACCCAATGCGGTGAAAGAGTCGCGGTAGATTTCAAAAGCGTCGGGCTGACGCTCGGATGAGACCGCCCACGAAACGCTGGGCGGCCGCTCCCTCGGCGGAATGATTACTGTCACGGTTGCAATCTTTCATGCGCCACCGTGAAAGGCCAGAGTCACGTTCGTTGAAAATAGGTCCCGATCACCCGGCGGTAGACTTCGGCCAGCGCCTCGATCTCGGCGACGGGCGCGCGCTCGTCGATCTGGTGCATGGTCTGGCCGACCAGACCCAGTTCCAGCACCGGGCACATGGCCCGGATGAAGCGGGCGTCGGAGGTGCCGCCGGTGGTCGACGCCTCGGGCCGTCGGCCGGTCGCGGCCTGGACCGCGTCCTGAACGCCGTCGATAAAGGGGCCTGGTTCCGTCAGGAAGGCGTTGCCCGAGCACAGATGCTCCAGCTCGATGCGCAGGCCGGACGCCGCCTGGGACTCGCCCGCCATGGCGTTGAGCCAGGCGATCAGATCGTCGCCGGTGTGAGTCGGATTGAAGCGGATATTCAGCCGCGCCTTCGCCTCGGCGGGAATGATGTTGGTCGCCGGATTGCCGATGTCGATGGTGGTGATCTCGAGGTTCGACGGGGGAAACTCGGGATAGCCGTCGTCGAGGACGTGATCGTCCAGCCGCGCCAGCAGTTTCGCCAGCACCGGCGCCGGATTGGCGGCGCGGTCGGGATAGGCGACGTGGCCCTGTTTGCCGTGGACGGTGATCCAGGTGTTCAGCGAGCCGCGGCGGCCGACCTTGATCATGTCGCCCAGCGCCTGTGACGACGACGGCTCGCCAACCACGCAGGCGTCGATGACCTCGCCCTCGGCCATCAGGGTTTCAACGACGCGTTTGGTGCCGTGCATGGCGGGGCCTTCCTCGTCGCCTGTGATCAGGAAGGAGAGGCTGCCGGGGACATCGCCGTCGGCCAGAAGGTGAGACACCGCCGCGACCCAGGCCGCTATGCCGCCCTTCATATCGACGGCGCCCCGGCCGTAGAGGACCCCGTCCTTCACCTCCGCCTCGAACGGTCCGGAAGACCATGCCTGCTCTGATCCCGTCGGGACCACATCGGTATGGCCAGCGAAACAGAGGTTGGGCGAGGCGGTCCCCCGCCGGGCGTACAGGTTCTCGATGTTCTCGAACTTCATCCGGCGGCAGTGGAAGCCGAGGCCGGCGAGGGCGCGTTCCAGCACGTCCATCGCGCCCTCGTCCGCCGGCGTGACGGAGGGCCTGCGGATCAGGTCGCGGGTCAGTTCGACAGGATCGATAACGGGAGTTGATGCGACGCTCATAAGGCTGTGCTTTACGGGGTTCGGACGATTGCGAGAAGGCTTCTCCCCATGCCGAAGATCGACATCGACAACGCGCCGACCGGACACGGCACGGGATACCCCGAGGAATTCGCCGGCCCGTGCAAGCCGCGACGCCGCTGGAAGCTGGGCGACGCGGTCGGTCTGGACCAGTTCGGCGTCAACCTGCTGCGCCTGCCGGCGGGCGCCTGGTCCAGCCAGAGGCACTGGCATGAGGGCGAGGACGAGTTCGTCTGGGTGCTGGAGGGCGAGGTGGTGCTGGTCGAGGATGAGGGTGAAACCATCCTGCGCGCGGGCGATTGCGCGGGCTGGAAGGCCGGCGTGCCCAATGGCCACAAGATCGAGAACCGATCGGACGCCGAAGCCGTTCTGCTGGAGGTCGGAACCCGGACGCCGGGCGGCGACCGCGGCGACTATCCCGACATCGACCTGACCTTCGGCCCGGGCGGCTATTTCCACCGCGACGGCACGCCCTACCCCAAGCAAGATCGGCGCACGTGACCGAAACCATCGAGACGACAGAACCGGTCCAGCCCACGCCGCCGCCGGGAGAGCCGTCCAGCCCCTGGGCCATCCGCGACTTCCGCCTGCTGTGGGTCGGGCGGGTGGCGGCGGTGCTGGGCATCCAGATCCAGTCCTCGGCCTTGTTGTGGCAGGTCTATGAGATCGCGCGGCGCGACCATCCGATCGCCGAGGCCAGCCTGTATCTGGGCCTCGTCGGCCTGTGCCAGTTCCTGCCGCTTCTGGCCCTGACGCTTCCGGCCGGCGCCATGGCCGACCGGCGCGACCGCAAGCACACCGTCACCATCTCCGTCATCGTCGAGGCCGCGTGTGCGCTGGCCTTCCTCGCCATGGCCATTCACGGGAACCCGCCGCTTTGGGGGCTGCTGGCTGTGGCCGCGGTTTTCGGAGCAGCCCGAGCCTTCCTTGCGCCGGCCAGCCAAGCCTTCCTTCCGATGGTGGTCGGGCGCCGCGCCCTGCCGCCGGCCATCGCCGCCCAGTCCATCGCCTTCCAGACCGGAGCCATCGCGGGTCCAGCGCTGGGCGGGGTCATCGTCGGGCTGTCGGTGCCGTACGCCTACGCCGTCGCGCTCGGGATGTTCGCCGTCGGCATCGGCAGCCTGCTGCTGATCCGCACCAGCGGAAAACCGGCGCCCTCGCCGAACCGGATTTCGGCCGTCGCCCAGGTGAAGGAGGGGCTGGCCTATGTCTGGAACACGAAGATCGTGCTGGGCGCCATTTCGCTGGACCTGATCGTCGTCCTGCTGGCCGGGGTCGCCCTGCTGACCCCGATCTTCGCGCGCGACATCCTGCACGTCGGCCCGGAGGGTTTCGGCCTGCTGCGGGCGGCGTTCGGGGCCGGGGCCCTGCTGATGGCCCTCTATCTGAGCCGCTTCCCGATCGTGAAGCACGGCGGCCGATGGATGTTCGCAGCCGTCGCCGTCTTCGGCCTGTGCACCCTGACCTTCGGCCTGTCGAAGACGGTCTGGCTGTCGGGCGCGGTGCTGTTCATAGGCGGAGCGGCGGACATGATCAGCGTCAACATCCGCCAGACCCTGATCCAGCTGTCGACGCCCGACCACATGCGCGGCCGGGTCAGCTCGGTGTCCATGCTGTTCATCGGGGCCTCGAACGAACTGGGCGAGGCCTATTCGGGCGTGGCGGTGCGCTTCCTCGGCCCTATCGGCGCGGCAGTGTTCGGGGGCGTCGGCGCGCTGGCGTCGACCGGGATCTGGGCGAAACTGTTCCCGGACCTCAGGAAGGCCGACCGGCTGGATTGAGCGTTCTCCCTCCCCTTTATGGGGAGGGATGTCGGCGCGAAGCGGCGACAGGGTGGGGTGCGTCTGGACCATCCCCCACCCGGTCGCTACGCGACCACCCTCCCCATAAAGGGGAGGGAGACGGCTAAATCAGCCCCACGGCCGGAAATGCTTCGACAGCTTCAGCCCCTGCCGCTGGTAGTGGCTGCCGCCCTCGCCATAGAGGCGGGTCGGGCGTTCCGTCAGGGGCTCATAGACCAGCCGGGCGACGATCTGGCCGTGCTCCAGCAGGAAGGGGGTGTCGTGGGTGCGAACCTCCAGCACGCCCTTGGAACCCGCGCCATGCGCCTCGTCGGTGCCGAAGCCCGGGTCGAAGAAGCCGGCGTAGTGGACCCGGAACTCGCCGACCGACGGATCGATCGGGGTCATTTCGGCGGCCTGGTCGACCGGGATTTCCACGTCGTCGCTGGACGCCAGAATGTAGAACTCGCCCGGATCCAGCAGCAGTTCGCCGCGGCGCAGGGTCAGGGGCTCCCAAAAATCCTTCGGATCGTGGCCGTCGATATTGTCGAGGTCGATCACTCCGGCGTGGCGCCGGCCGCGGAAGCCGACCACGGCGCCTTCGCCGCCCTGAAGCTCGACGCCCACGCTGCGGGTTTCCAGTTTGGGCGGCTCGCCGGCCTTGAGACGCAGCTGGTTCAGGCGCGTGCCGGGGCGGACCAGGATGGGGAAGGTCTGGGGCGAGATTTCGAGATACAGGGCGCCCTCATAGCCTTCGGCCACGTCGTCGAAACTGGCGCCACGATCCGTCAGCAGACGCACGAACACGTCGACCCGGCCGGTCGAGCTCTTGGGATTGGCGCGGGCGATCAGGCCCTTGGGCAGGCTGAGCCGTTCCTGCAGCCGGGCGATGTAGACGCAGCCGCGCTCCAGCACGACGCCGGCCGACAGGTCGATCCGGTGCATGGCGACGTCGGCGATGCGGTCCTCGACCGTGCGCCGGCCGGGCAGGAAGGAGGCGCGCACGCGCCAGGCTTCATCCGACAGCCGCAGGTCCAGACTGGCCGGCTGCACCTGATCGGCGTCGAAGGGAGTGTCCGAAGCGATCGCGCCGCCGGCGATCAGGGCTTCGATGGATTGGCAGGGCAGGATGCCCGGGGTGGTGTGTTCGAAGGTCTGCATGGCTTCGGCTTACACGATTTTTCGCCGCGTCTCCCCTCCCGTGCGACGTGCGGTCGCTTGACGTGGGGGCGGGTTGCGCGACCATGGCCGGATGCATGACGCCCGCGCCTATGAAGCAGAAACCGACGGGATCGTGGTCCGCGTCCGCCCCAGCTATCTCGCGGGCCAGTCAGATCCCGAGGGCGGGCGCTGGGTCTGGGCCTATCAGGTCGAGATCGTGAACCTGAGCGGCGTGCCGGTTCAGCTGACGGCGCGGCGCTGGATCATCACTGACGCCCTGGGTCACGTGGAAGAGGTGCGCGGCGCCGGCGTGGTCGGCGAGCAGCCGACCATCCAGCCGGGCGACAGCTATTCCTACGCCTCGGGCTGCCCGCTGGGCACGGCCTCGGGCTCGATGATGGGCGGCTACTCCATGACCGACGACGCAGGCCGCACCTTCGAAGTCGCCATTCCGGCCTTCAGCCTCGACGTGCCGGGCGATCGCAGGGTGCTGAACTAGCGACCGGCGGTAACCATGTCGTAACGGCCGGCGATTCACGCTCCGCGCGCAGCTAGAATCGCGTCGGAGATCGGATCCATGATCCAGCACAGACTGAGCGACAGTCAGGTCCAGGCCTACCGTGACGACGGCTATCTGATCGTCCGCGGCGCCATCGATCCGAAACCGATCGACGACCTGATGGCCTTCGTCGCCCATGTGGTCCGTCTGGAGTCCGGCGCGGAGGGAGCGGACGCTGAAATCCTCAACCGCGTCCTCATCGAACTGAAGCGCGCCCACCCGTCCAGCAGTTCGTGGATCTATCAGACCATCCTCGGCTCGTGGAACCTGAAGGCCTTCTTCGTCCGTATCGGCATCGAGGATCTGGCGATGCAGCTTCTGGACATCGCCACGCCCGACGACCTCGGCATCGTCAGTCCGGCCTTCCGTTTCGACATCCCGGGCGACACCCGGAACATCCGCACCTGGCATCAGGACTCGGCCTACTTCCTAGAGAACGGCGGCGGTCACGAACATCTGGTGGCGTGGATTCCGACCACGCCGGCCCGGGTCGAGAACGGCTCGGTCGTACTGTCGCCCGCCAGCCATCTGACCGGTCGGCAGGAGCGGGAACACAAGGCGGCCGAGGGCTTCGCGTCCGAGCAGTACACAATCCCCGAGCATCTGCTGGCCGGAAAGCCGCTCGTCCATATCGAGGCCGACCCGGGGGACGTGGCCTTCATCAACATGGATCTGTTCCATTCGTCGGGGCTGAACGTCACGGACGACACAGTCCGCTACACGGCCCAGATCCGGTTCAACACGATCAACCGGACGGACTATCGGCCCGTGAACCTGAAGCCGAGCTATCCCGAGTACACGCGCAATCCAGTGGTCCATGGGGCCTGAACCCCGCCCGAGATCGCGCCCCAATCAGCGGGCCAGGCCAACAAAAAACCCGCCCGAGGGCGGGCGGGGGTGAGGGGCTGCGTCAACCCGGAAAAGCGCAGCCCCGCCCCTGCGTTCATGGCCGCATGCGGATGCGGCCATGAAGCGGAGGGCGGCTCTCTAGGAGCCTTCAGTGACAGCCGTGTGGCTGAAAGGGGTTAAATGTAGCGCCGCAGGCTCCGGGCCAGATCGGTCGCACCGCCGCGCTTGACCTGCGGCTGGTAGGCGACGCGGGCGTGCTCGACGCAATAGACGCCTTCCGAGGAGCGGCGGCCGCAGAAGCTGAACTCGTTCGAGGACGGGTCGCCGATCGGCCATTTGCACATGTGGGCGCCCAGGGTCATCACCGTGGCGGTGCCGGGCAGGTCGGGCATGGGCGCCGGGACCGACTGGGCCGCGACGACGGCGCGCGGCTGGACCGCCTCGATGCGGCGAGGGGCCGACGGCGCCTGGGTCGGCTGTGCGGGACGCGGACGCGACGGGCGGAAGGTGGCGCGCGCCGGCTGCGAGGGGGCGGCTCGGCCCGACAGGCCCAGGCGGTGCACCTTGCCGATGACGGCGTTGCGGGTGACGCCGCCGCCCAGCTGTTTGGCGATCTGGCTGGCCGACTGGCCTTCGAGCCAGAGTTTCTTCANCTTCAGCGCGCCGACGCGGTCTTCAGTCCAGCCTGCGGTCATAGCCAACCCTCCGGGTCTCGGATTCAATATATGGGGTCCAGACGTCCCTCCCGGGGTCTCGACCTACCACTAATCGTAAACGACCCCCTAACAGACGCAAGATGTGCGAATCAGTCCGTCCACAGGAACCAGATGTAGAGATGGTTAACGTCTCTGCGGTTTGCGGGCCTTTCGGAGGGTCTTGCGAAGCGGAGCGGGCAAGCGCATTTCGCGGTCCATGACCGATCTGTCCTCGACCCGTCCCGCCGGCCTGCCGCAGCCCCGCAGCTACAATGGCGTCAACTGGATCGGAGTCAGGACCCTGTACCTGCGCGAGGTGCGGCGGTTCTGGAAGGTCGGCGCCCAGACGGTGGCCGGTCCGGTGGTGACCACCCTGCTGTACATGCTGGTCTTTGTGGTCGCCCTGCGCGGCACACGGCCGCCGCTGCACGGCACGCCCTTCGCCGAGTTCGTGGCGCCGGGCCTGATCATGATGGCCATGCTGAACAATGCGTTCGCCAACGCCTCGTCCAGCCTGATCCAGGCGAAGGTGATGAATACGGCGACCGACTTCCTGACCCCGCCCCTCAGCCCGCTGGAACTGACCATCGGCTTTTCGCTGGGCGCCGCAACCCGCGGTCTGGTGGTCGGGATCGTGACGGCGATCTGCGTCATGCCGTTCGCGCGGCTGGAGGTCGCCAACCTCGGCGCCATCCTGTGGTTCGGCCTGCTGGCCTGTCTGATCATGGGGATGCTGGGCGTTTTCGCCGGCCTGTGGGCGCAGAAGTTTGACCAGCTGGCCGCGGTCCAGAATTTCGTCATCATGCCGATGACCTTCCTCAGCGGCACCTTCTATCTGGTCGAGAACCTGCCCGAGCCGTTCGCGACCATCAGCCATTTCAACCCCTTCTTCTATCTGATCGACGGCTTCCGGGCCGGCTTCATCGGGACCCAGAACGCAGAGGGCAGCCTGCTGATTGGAGCGGTCATGAGCGGGGTCCTGACCGTGGTCATGGCCTTGACCTGCTGGCTGGTGTTCCGGTCCGGCTGGCGGCTGAAGAGCTGAGGCCCGGGCGGTGTTGACTAACCCCGCCCCCCGTCCGACAAGGCCTGACCCTTTTTCAAGCGGTCCCGACGCTCTCCGGCGCCGGGGCCGTCTCGCTTTTGGAGGTCTGCCCCGTGTCCACTGAACATCTGATGGGTGTCTACAACCGCGCGCCGCTGGAGGTGGATCGCGGACAGGGCGCGCGTCTTTGGGGCAAGGACGGGACCGAATATCTCGACTGCGTCATGGGCATCTCGACCAACGCCCTGGGCCACGCCAATCCGGTGCTGGTGCAGGCGGTCAAGGACCAGGCCGAAAAGCTCTGGCACGTCTCGAACATCTTCAAGATTCCGGGGCAGGAAGCCCTGGCCGACGCCCTGTGCGAGAAGTCGTTCGCCGACGTCGTCTTCTTCACCAACTCGGGCACGGAAGCGGTCGAATGCGCGCTGAAGACGGCGCGTCGCCACCACGTCGCCAACGGCCATCCCGAACGGATCGACATCTACGGCTTCGACGGCTCGTTCCACGGCCGGACCTATGGCGCGATCAACGCCGCCGCCAACCCCAGTTACACCGAGGGCTTCGGTCCGAAGATGGAAGGCTTCCATCAGCTGGTCTGGGGCGACAAGGAGGCTCTGGAGGCCGCGTTCCGCAACCCGACCACCTGCGCCATCATCCTCGAGCCCGTGCAGGGCGAGGGCGGCTGCCGGGCAACGCCGGACGAGGACCTGCGCTGGATGCGCCAGATGGCCGACGAGAACGGCGTCCTGATCATCTTCGACGAGGTCCAGTGCGGCATGGGCCGGACCGGCAAGCTGTGGGCCCACGAATGGGCCGGCATGACCCCCGACATCATGGCGATCGCCAAGGCGCTCGGCGGCGGTTTCCCCATCGGCGCCTGCCTCGCCACGGCGGACGCGGCCAAGGGGATGACCGTCGGCGTCCACGGCTCGACCTTCGGCGGCAATCCGCTGGCCATGGCTGTCGGTCAGGCGGCGTTCGGCGAGATTTCGAAGGCCGAGACCCTGGCCCACGTCAACGAGATCGCCGGCTATCTGAAGCAGCAGCTGCACGGTCTGGCGCAGCGGTTCCCCGACGTGATCGTGGACGTGCGCGGCAAGGGCCTGCTGCTGGGCGTCAAACTGGTCCCCAACAACCGCGAATTCATGGGCTGGGCGCGCGACGAGCAGCATCTGCTGGTGGCCGGCGGGGGCGACAACTGCTGCCGCATCCTGCCGCCGCTGAACCTGACTCTCGAAGAGGCCCGCGAGGCGGTTGAACGGTTCGAGCGCACATGCGAGTTCGCCCGCTCGAAGATGGCGGCCTGAACATGGTCCGGCACTTCCTCGACATCTACAGGCTCGAAGCCGAAGAGCTGCGCGCCATTCTCGACGACGCCCACGCCCGCAAACAGGCGCGCAAGGGCTGGCCCAAGGGCCGCGTCGACGCCGACGCTCCGGCCAGGGACCGCGTCCTGGCCATGGTGTTCGAGAAGAATTCGACCCGCACCCGCTTCAGCTTCGACGCCGCCATCCGCCAGCTGGGCGGGGCCTCGATCATCGCCAACGCCGGCGACATGCAGCTGGGCCGCGGCGAATGATCCGAGCCAATAGCCATGAGGACGTCGAGCGCTTCGCCCGCGTCGCGACCGTGCCGGTGATCAACGGCCTGACCGACCGCTCGCACCCCTGCCAGATCCTCGCCGATCTGATGACGATCGAGGAGCATCGCGGCCCGATCGCCGGCAAGACGATCGCCTGGGTCGGCGACGGCAACAACGTCTGCCACAGCTTCATGCATGCGGCGCCGAAGCTGGGCTTCCACTTCAACGTTGCCTGCCCGGCGGACTACCACCCCGATCTCCACGATCTGGCCAAGGGCGGCAATCACGTCACCCTGACCAGCGATCCGCGCGAGGCGGTCGCCGGCGCCGACGTCGTCGTGACCGACACCTGGGTGTCGATGGGCGACGGTGACTATGAGGCCCGCCTCGAAGCCTTCGAGGGCTACGGCGTCGACGACAGCCTCATGGCCGGCGCCAGCAGTGACGCGGTCTTCCTCCACTGCCTCCCCGCCCACAGGGGCGAGGAGGTGACGGACGCCGTCATCGACGGGCCGAAGTCGCTGGTCTGGGACGAGGCCGAAAACCGCATCCACGCCCAGAAGGCCGTGCTGGCCTGGTGTTTCCGCGGGTAGTCCGTCGTCGCCGGTCGACGCTTCAGTTCCGCCTAGCCGAACGGCGGATCCCGTCTCGGATCGCGGCGAAGTAGCCCGGGGCTGGCCAGGTCATGCTCGCGGTAGAGATGCAGCGGCTCGTAATGCAGTGTGCAAATGCCAGCTGCAGGCGATGTCATCAGCCTGATCCGCGCGCCGTCTTCCTCACTGTGCCAGATGGCGTTCAGCAAGATCATTTCGTCGGCGATCCGCAGGGTAGGGCCGTATCGGCTGTCGATCGCGGCGATCATCTCGCGGCATTTCCGACGGGGCCCCTCGAGGGCGATCATGCTCAGGCCGTCATCGTTGAAATAATACCTGGTTTCGACGGTCAGGCCTGCGAAGGCCTGTTCCCCGCGAAGGCGCACGCGACCCGCATCCAGTCGATCGCCATTTCGGACCTCGCGAAGATTCGGCATCGCCGCCTGAACCGCCTGCGGGGTCTCGCCCCAAGCCAGACCTTGCCGGGCGGCGTCCTGTCCGGCCACGCCTGACGCACCCGTAACGCCAAGTGACAACGCGGCCGCCAAGGGGGTCAGTATGCTGGCCAAGTCTGCCCCCGTTAACTCCCAGCCCGCATCGTTAGCGGAAAGGCCTCGCCTGTCGAAGCCTTTCCGCGTTGCTGGAGCGCTCAGTTCAGATTGACGTCCACGACGCCGCCCGCGTCCGGCAACGTCTTCGTCACATTGGCCTTGGCGACCTCGTAGAAGAATTTGAAGAAGCCGCCCTCGTTGACCCAGATGCGGCCATCATCGGCGTCGAACTGGAGGATGGTCAGGTGGGGGTCGTCCTTGCCCCCGGGGTACCAGGCGGCGAGGATCGGGTTCCAGTAGCGGTCGATGATCTCGCGGTCCTGCCCGTGCACCGAAAGCTGGCCGTGGATGCAGGCCCAGACGTTCTGGTCCTTCGAGCCGTAGTGGAACATGGCGCTCTGGCCGCTGCCGACCGCAGCGTCCTTCGCCAGATCGGTGTCATCGCGGGTGAAGAACCAGATCGTCCCGGTCTCTTCCTCGCGGAAGGCGGTCATCGGCTGGGCGTGGTAGCCGGGCTGGTCGAGGCCCAGCATGCCGGTGTTGGACTTCTTGAGGTGGTCCCAGAATTCCTTCTCGGCCTCGGCGGCGGTCAGGGTCTTGTCGCCCATGGGGAGTCTCCTTGATCGGTGGGTTCGATCAGGAATGGCCGGGCGGGGTGCGGGGTTCCGTCAGTACGGCCTTTGCGGCACGCCGAGCAGGGTCCCGAGGTGGACGACGAGGATGAACACGCCGGCCCCGGCGAGCAGCATGATCAGACGCCAGGGCATCATCCGGACGCCGCGCCTCGGATCCCACGGCCGGGCGCCCCGCCAGCCGGCGAAGATCGCCAGGGCGATGGCGGCGCCGGTGAGGGCCAGGGTCATGGTCATGTCCATCGGCGCGAGGTGGCGCGAACAGGGGTCTTGCGCAAGCCCCGAGACCTTTCCAACAGGTTAATCTTCACCGGTCGTTAACCTCCGCGGCGCGAGAATCCGTCCGGTGTCGGCGCTTTCCACAGGAAGATTGGCGAGCCACCACATCTTGGGGTTAACCACGCGTTTACACGCATGATCTTGGCGTCTAGCGTTCGCCAAGTAGGTGGGAGCGAATCAGTGAGCGCAGCAGCGCCGTGGAGCGTAAAGGGCATCGAGCCCAAGGCGCGCGAGATCGCCAAGGACCTCGCCCGTCGCTCCGGCATGACGCTGGGTGAGTGGCTGAACACGATCATTATGGAAGACGGCGACGACGACGAGGGCGTCGTTCCGCTGTCGCGCCGGCCGCACGCCGCCGACAGCTATGAGCGCCGCGGCCGCAGTCGCCGGATGGACGACGCCTATGGCGGCTCCGACGATCAGCTGGGACGCCTCGGCGCCTCGATCGACGCCATCGCCGCCCGGCTGGAAGCCGCCGAGCGCCGCTCGACCATCGCCATTCAGGGCGTTGACCAGGCCGTCTCCGGCCTCGTTCGTCGTCTCGACAATCAGGATCAGAGCGACAAGGCTCACGTTCGCCGCATCGACGATATCGCCGAGGAGCTGCGAGAGGGCCATCGCCGCCTGCGCCGCTTCGAGCAGGAGGTCGGACCCCAGACGGCAGAGACCTTCGGCAAGGTCGAGACGACCTTGGGCGCGCTCGCCGGCCGCCTGTACGACATCGAGGAGCGCCAGCGCACGGGCGCGAACGAACTGCGCCAGCGCATGGACGCGGTCGAAAAGGCCGCGGGTCCCGGCGTCGGCTCCGAGTTGCTGTCGCAGGTCGGACAGCGGCTCGATCAGGCCCAGACGCGCACGACCGAGGCCCTGCGCGGGCTGGAGCGCTCATTCGCCGGTCTGGACCAGCGCCTGCGCGCCGCCGAGAGCCGGGTCGAGCCCGAAGGCGCCCGCGAGGCCGCCCGTTTTGAAAAGCTGGCTGAAACCCTGAGCCGTCAGGTCGAGGGCAACCGCGCCGAGATGATGCGGCGGCTCGACACCGCCGAGACCGAAGGCCGGATGGACCGCATCGAGCGCGCCGTCCTGTCCATCGGCGAACAGGTCAAGTCGTCCGAGGAGCGCTCGGCCAAGGCTGTCGAGGCCATGGGCCGCGAGGTCCTGCGCATCGCCCAGAACCTGAACGGCCGGGTCCAGTCGATCGAGAGCGCACCGCTTCAGCTGGATGCGATCACCCGCAAGGTCGAGAGCGACATGGGTCGGCTGGCCCAGGGACTGGAACAGCGGCTGACCGCCGCCGACGACCGCCACGCCCTGGCGCTGGAGAAGCTGGGCGGGGAGATCACCCGCATCTCCGACCGCCTGAGCGAGCGGATCGCCCAGTCGGAGCGCCGTTCCCAGCAGGCGCTGGAAGACATCGGCCGCCGGCTGGCCGACAGCTCCAGCAAGATCGAACAGGGCTACGACCGTGCGTCGGGCGAGCTGGCCGAGCGCATGCGCCTGTCCGAGGAACGGACGGCCGCGCTGATCGCCGAGGCCCGCGGCAATATCGAACGTCGCGCAGAGCCGGCGCGTCCGGCCCCGGTTGAACCCGACTGGCGCGCCGCCGCCTTCCCCGATGCAGCCTTCCCGGACGCCGGATTCGGCGAGACCGCCTTCGACGATCCGGTCTACGCCGAGCAGCAGGCCTGGTCGGCGGATCTCGCGCCGCCCGAGCCTGAGCCCGCCGCGCCCCGCGAAGAGGTGCTGAGCGCCGACTCGATCTTCGACGCCGTCATGCGCGGGCCTCGCACCGAGCCGGAGACGCCTGCGGACACCACCCCGTTCGGCAGTCGTCCTGCGCCGCCGGCGACCGACATGCCGGCCGAGCCCGTCTTCAGCGCGGCCGTGGAGCCCGCGCCGGTCGCCCCGGCGCCGCAGCCCGAGCCTCAACCCGCCGCCTTCGGCCACGGCTTCGGCGGGGCCGATGTGTCGGATGCGCTGGAGGCCACGGCCCCGGGCGCCTTCGACGCAGGACCCGATGACTTCGACGGCGAGACCGACTTCGTCGACCCCCGCGCCCTGCGCGCCGCCGCGGCCCAGGGACGCGCCTCCTCGACCCGTCAGGCCATCGACGCGGCGCGCGCGGCCATGGCATCGCCCGAGCCGGCCGAAGCGCCGGCCCGGACCGGTTTCGGCCTCAAGAAGGGCGGCAAGTCCAAGCTGCAGGAGCGCCTCGACAAACAGGCCTCGCGCGGCGGCAGCACGGTGCGCAAGGCGCTGGGCGCCTCGGCCATCGCCGTCCTGCTGACGGGCGGCGGCGCATACGCGACCGGCCAGCTCACCGGCTCGGGCATGAACATCCCCGGCCTGACGCCGGCCCCCGAAGTTCAGCCCATTGCGGCGCTGGCTGTCCTGCCGACCGCGCCGACCCAGGGCGATCTGGAGCGCGGCGCGGACCTGTACCAGCAGGCGATCGAGCTTCTCGACGCAGACGCCGCAAGCGGCGTCGATACGCTGAAGCGCGCCGCCGGGACCGGCTACACCCCGGCGCAACTGCATCTCGCCAGCCTGTATCAGGACGGCGCCAAGGGCGTGCCGGTGAACCTGCCCGAAGCCCGCGTCTGGGCCCGCCGTGCGGCGGACGGCGGCGACGCGAAGGGCATGCACGCCTACGGCATGTATCTGTTCGAGGGCGTCGGCGGCGCCAAGGATCAGGGCGAGGCCCTGGCCTGGCTCAGGAAGGCGGCGGAGCGCGGTCTGGTCGACAGCCAGTTCAACGTCGCCAAGCTGTACGAGACCGGCGACGACGCTATCCAGCCCGACGCGGCCCAGGCCTACAAGTGGTACCTGATCGCAGCGCGCGCCGGCGACGGCGACGCGCAGGCGGCGGTCGAGCGGCTGGACAAGACGATCGCCGCGGCGACCCGCAATCAGGTCCGCGCCGAGGCCGAGCAATTCCAGGTCGAACCGCTCGCCTGATACGGGACGGCAAGCTTTTCAGGCGCATCGGGTGGCAGGGGCCATCGGGTGGGTCTAGGACAACCAGACTTCCATCGTCGCCTTCCCGGCGCCTGACTTCAGTTCCAGCCGAAGGCGCGTCCTTTGGATATCTATCTGCCAATCGCCGAGGTTTCGGTGAACTGGCCGCTCCTGGTCCTGCTGGGGGCGGTGGTCGGATTCGTGTCCGGCCTGTTCGGCATCGGCGGCGGCTTCCTGATGGCCCCCGTCCTGATCTTCCTCGGCATCCCGCCGGCCGTCTCGGTGGCCAGCCAGGCCAGTCACGTCGTCGCCTCCTCGACCTCGGGCGTGATCAGCTACACCAGCCAGAAGGCGGTGGACTACAAGATCGGATGTCTGATGGCCGCCGGCGGGGTGCTGGGCGCGCTTCTCGGCGTCGAGCTGTTCCGATACCTGCGCCTGCTGGGTCAGGCGGATCTGGTCGTGGCCCTGTCCTATCTGCTGTTGCTCGGCTCGGTCGGCTCCATGATGCTCTACGAGAGCCTCGGCCAGATCATGCGCCGGGTGCGCGGCGAGGTTGCTCCGCACAGGGAGCGCCGACGGCCGCTGTGGCTGTACGGCCTGCCCCTGAAGATGCGCTTCCCGCGCTCGGGCCTCTACATCAGCGCCATTCCGCCGTTTGCGCTGGGCGGCTTCGTCGGGATTCTGTCGGCCATCATGGGGGTGGGCGGCGGCTTCATCCTGGTTCCGGTGATGCTGTATGTGCTGCGAATGCGGGCCGGGGTGGTGGTGGGCACCAGCCTGTTCCAGATCATCATCGTCACCGCCATGACCACCATCCTTCAGGCCGGCCGCAATCAGACCGTCGACATCGTCCTGTCGACCCTGTTGCTTCTGGGGGGCGTGGTCGGGGCCCAGTACGGAGCAAAACTGTCGGGTCGGTTCCGCGCCGAGGAGCTGCGGCTGCTGCTTGGCCTGATCGTTCTGGGGGTCGGCATCTATATGGGGCTGGAGCTGTTCGTCCGGCCGTCGGATCTGTTCGCCTTTGCGCCGGGGGTGGCCCAGTGATCGCCGCGCTGCCGCCGCCGCCGCCCGCCATCGTCGCGCCCGCGCCGGAACGCTCGGTCGGCACGACGGATCAGGTGCGAGTCGCCGCCGCCCTGACCGACGCCCGGGTGATGGTCGACTCCAGCTTCCGCGGCGCCTCGATCGTCCTGTACGGTGCGGTCTTCAATCCGGGCGACCAGCCCGCCGACGTGGTGGTGGTGGTGCGCGGGCCGGACGGGCCCGTGCGTCTGGTCAAGAAGACGCGCAACACCGGCGTCTGGCTGAACAGCCGGCCGGTGCTGTTCGAGGGCGCGCCGGGCTTCTACATGACCGCCTCCACGCGGCCGCTGTCCGACATCGCGGACTTCGGCCAGTTGCGGCGGCTGGGCGTGGGCGTCGATCACCTGCGGATCAATGCGCCGCAGGAGAGCCGCACGGTCACCCGCTACGGCGTGCGCGACGTGGTCGTCAGCCGGCTGGGCGAGGACTATCTGGACTTCCGCCGCGCGGTGATCCGGCTGCGCGAGGCGGCGGCCCTGTACAACACCGACCCGGACGGCGTGGAGTTCGTGGACCGGGGCCTGTTCCGGGCCGAGGTCAAACTGCCCGCCGTGGCCCCGACGGGCCGCTATTTCGCCGAGGTCTGGCTGTTCCAGGAGGGGGAGCCGGTGTCGGTCAGCAATCTGACCCTGACGGTCGAAAAGGTCGGCTTCGAGCGCGACGTCTTCGAGTTCGCCCATCGCCACCCGTGGACCTACGGACTGCTATGCGTCCTGCTGGCGGCCTTCACCGGCTGGGCGGCCAGCCGGGTGTTCAGGCGGCAGTAGTCAGCGCGCCGCGAACTCGCTGAGCGCATCGATGACAGCCCGGTTCTGGTCCTCGGTGCCGACGGTGATCCGCAGGCAGTCGGGCAGGCCGTAGCCGCCGACGGGGCGGACGATGATGCCCTTCGAGTTCAGATAGTCGTTGGCGGCGGCGGCGTTGCGGGCCTCGTCCGGGAAGCGGACCAGAACGAAATTGCCGGCGGACGGGAAGACGTCGAAGCCGAAGCCCTTGATGGCCTGGGTCAGGCGCGGGCGCCAGGCCTCGACCAGTTCGCGCGAGGCCTTCTGGTGCGCCTCGTCTCCGAGCGCGGCGAGGGCGGCTTCAAGGCCGGGAACCGAGACGTTGAAGGGCAGGCGGATGCGATCGACCGCCTCGGCCACCTTCAGCGGGGCGTAGCCGAAGCCGATGCGCAGGCCGCCGAGGCCGTGGATCTTGGAGAAGGTGCGGGTGACGACGATGTTGTCGGCGTCGCGGGCGAGGGGGAAGCTGGTTTCCCAGTCGGGCTCGGCGACGAACTCGGCATAGGCCTCGTCGATGACCAGCAGGACGTGCGGCGGAAGCGACGCGTGCAGGCGGCGTGTTTCCTCGGCGGTGTTGTAGCTGCCGGTCGGGTTGGAGGGGCTGGAGATGTAGACGATCTTCGTCCGCTCATCGACCTGCGCCAACAGGGCGTCGACCTCGGCCTTGAAGCCCGGCTCGGGGGCCAGCTTGACCGACGCCTGGTTGGCGAGGGCACTGATGCGGTAGGCGAGGAAGCCGTACTGGCCGGTGACGATGTTGTCGCCCGGCGTCAGATAGGTCTGGTTCAGCAGGGCGAAGACCTCGTCCGAGCCGTTGCCGAAAATCAGGCGATCGGGCTCGAGGCCATGGTGGTCGGCGACCGCGTCGCGCAGCTTCGTCGCGCGGCCGTCGGGGTACATGTGGATGTTGTCGACCGCCAACCGGTAGGCCTCGCGGGCCTTTTCGCCCGCGCCCAGGGCGTTCTCGTTCGACGACAGCTTCATGGGCGTGGCGACGCCCTCGATGCGCGACTTGCCGCCGACATAGGGGGCGATGTCGAGGATGCCGGGTTTGGAGGCGGGTGCGTCGGTCATGGGCGCTTTCAGAAGTCCGGCTAGAATTGGGGGGCGGCGCCGATGACGCCGCTGAGGC
Organism: Brevundimonas sp. Root1423; assembly: GCF_001426805.1. NCBI lineage: Bacteria > Pseudomonadati > Pseudomonadota > Alphaproteobacteria > Caulobacterales > Caulobacteraceae > Brevundimonas > Brevundimonas sp. Root1423. The sequence continues at coordinate 17,935 of NZ_LMFL01000012.1, read as the reverse complement.
CGCCGGGCGCGGATGAAAGCCGCCCGTCCTCGGCCTGCACATAGCCCGCGAGCATGAACAGCTTCAAGCCGCCCGCCGCGATCAGGGGGCTGGCGGCCAGGCCGGCGGCGGCGAGGGCCTCGACGATTGTGGCCGCGGGGGCGGCGCTGTCGGTGATCCAGAAGGTGCGGTCGTCGCCGGTCGGGCCGGGTTCGGCCTTCTGGACCATGAGGGCGCGCGGGACGCCGTGGCGGTCATCGGGGAGGGCGCCGACGACGCGCAGGGCGGGCTCGGCCAGCAGCCGGCCCCACCACGCCGATGACGGCGTCAGGTCCAGCAGGGCGCGGGCCCCGTCGCGGACGACGGCGAGGGCCTGATCCGGGTCGGCGGCGGTGCGGGCGGTCAGGCCGTAGCGATCAGCGGCCAGGGTCTGGCTGGCCGAACCCCAGACCACCAGCGGCGCGCCCGACACAGCGTCGATGCGGCCCAGCACGGCCCGGAGCACGGCGGACCCGGCCGGAGGCTCGCCCGCCAGCGTCTGACGCAGGGCGATGGCGTCGGCGTCGGGCCGCGGGCGCGGGCCGGCGGCCAGACGGGCGCGGACGGCGTTCGCCACGGCCCGGTCGAGAGCCAGCCGTTCGGCGTCCTCGTCGGGCTCGATCAGCATCAGAACAGCTTCGGCGCGGGGGCGAGGGCGAAGGGCCCCAGCCAGGTGCGGCCGTCGCGGAAGCGGATGACCAGATCGACGCCCCGGTCGCCCGAGACGGCCGTGGCCGCCGCGGCCCCGGCGGCCCCAAGACGGTTGACGGCCCCGGACTGTGAGCGGGCCAGACCGGCGATCGCGGCGCCGGGTTTCTCGGCGGTCAGGGCGACCTCGCCCTGCAGCCGACCGTCGGCGTCGGCGGACAGGCCGGCGCTGTCGATGCGGGCGCGGCTGTCGCCGGCCTCAAGTTCGCCCTTGATGGCGGTGAAGCGGCCGCCCGAGGCGGTCCAGGCGGCGAAGACGCCGGCGCTGTCCATGCCGCTGAGCTTGCTGGCGTTGACGACCGTGCCCTCGATCCGGGCGGTCAGACGGCCCTGCTGCGTGGCGCCCTCGACCGGACCGCCGGGACGGCCGCGGGCGTCGATCAGGCTGAAGGCCACGTCCATCTCGTCGGTCACGGCGCGCCCGTCGGTCAGGTGCGGGCGGACGTTGAGCAGGATGCGTTCGGCCGAGGCGATGGGGAAGGGTTCGGCGTCCTGATGGGCGGTGAAGGTCGGGCGGATCAGCTCGACCCGCAGGTCGGGGAAACGTTCGCGCAGATGGCTGACGCTGAGGCGCAGCCCGTCGCCGTTGATGCCCACCTTGCCCTTGTCGGCGCGGGTCAGGGTCAGGCCGTCGGGGGCGACGACCACCCAGCGGTCCGGGTTGTAGGCGTTGGCCTCGGCGACCAGTTCCGGCGCGGCGATCCCGTGACCGGAGGGCGCGGCGATGTCGGCGTGGGGAATGGAAACGCGCGCCCGGAAGGGCCAGCCTGTGGTGGTGCGCGAGGCGTAGGTGATGCGCCAGCCGTCCTGCCTCATGGCCGCCACCTGGGCGTCCAGCCGGGCCTCGATCTGCTGCGTCAGATAGAACCACCAGCCGGTCCAGGCGGCCAGCAGCACCCCGACGATCACGAAGGGGACGAGCAGGCCTCTGCGGCTGTGGCGGGGTTCGGCAGACATCAGGGCTCCGGGATAAAGGTGTTCTACGATCTGAAACGTCTGAAACCCGGAACCGGGCCGGCGAAAAACAGTCTCAAGAGTCTCATCAGTCTCATCCGTCCCGAAGCACAGGGGCGGCGGGCAAAACGATATGGTGAAGCCAGCGCGGCTGAGCAAGTCGGGACGTGCGGGAACTGGGCCCGGATCTCTGTCGTTTTTCGTCCCGGAAAAGCGGGAGCCCATGATGGAAACGCAGTCGCTGCACCGGGGTCGTCTGATCGACCACATCCAGCTGGTGGTGAGGGATCTGGACGCGACGCGCCGGTTCTATGACGCTGTGTTCGAGGTCCTCGGCCTGCCGCTGGGCGGGGAGGGCGACAACTATTTCTGGGTCGATGAGCTGTTCATCTCCACCGCCGATAGCGAGGCGGCGGCGGGCAAGCTGACCGGACGGCATCACCTCGCCTTCCAGGCGCAGGACCGGGCGATGGTGGACGCCTTCCACAAGGTCGGATGCGCGGCGGGCGGCACGGACAATGGCGCGCCCGGAGAGCGGCCGTATCACCCCGGCTATTACGCCGCCTTCCTGCTGGATCCGGACGGCAACAATATCGAGGCGGTGTTCCACGGCGAGGCCGAGCGGTCGGCGAAGAGCGTGGAAATCAGGTTCGAACAATAAGTCTCCTCCCTGTTCGCGCAGCGAACGGGGAGGTGGCGCGGCGCTTGCGCCGTGACGGAGGGGGAGAAGCAGGGAGCGCGGCTTGGAGCCCCTCCACCGCTTCGCGGTCCCCCTCCCCATCGGCTTCGCCGACAGGGAGGAGACATCAGGCGAGGAAGCTCCCCACCAGCTCCACCGCCTCGGCCAGACCCATGCGCTGGACCTCCGTGCCCGGCGGCAGGCTGGCGAACAGGCGGGTCGGGGCGGCGGCGTCCAGCATGACGAAGACGCCCTTGTCGTCGGCGCGGCGGATCAGCCGGCCGAACGCTTGCGCCATGCGGGCGCGGGCGAGGGCGTCGTCGAAATTGCGACCTCCTGCGCCCTCGCCGCCGAAGCGCAGACGGCGCGCCTTGTGCAACAGGTCAGGGCGCGGCCAGGGCACGCGGTCGAAGGCGAGGATGCGGAGGGACCGGCCCGGCACGTCGACGCCGTCGCGCACCGCATCGGTGCCCAGAAGGCAGGAGTCCTGTTCGGCGCGGAACACATCGACCAGCGCCCCCACCTCCAGCGGATCGACGTGCTGGGCGTAGAGGGGGATGCCCTGTTTCGCGAGGTCGGGACCCAGCCGCTCATAGACCGCCTTCAGCCGGCGGATGGCGGTGAACAGGCCGAGGCCCCCGCCGCCGGCCGCGAGGAAGAGTTCGCGCATGGCCGCCGCCGTCTGGCGGGTGTCGTCCTTGATCAGATCGTTGACGACGATGACCCGGCTGTTGGCGGCGTAGTCGAACGGGCTTTCGACCTTCAGCGTCCGCGCGGGTTCGATGAGCCGGGCTGAGCCGGTGCGCAGGCGCGCCATGTCGAAAGGATCGTCCGAGTTCGGATCGGATAGCGTCGCGCTGGTCACCAGCACGCCGTGCGCCGGCATGATGACGGCGGCCTCCAGCGGAACGGTCGGGTCGATCCAGTGACGGCGCAGGGCCACGTCCATGATGCGGCCGAAGGCGGCCTCGGCCGACAGCCAGTCGAGGAAGTCGGGGTCCGGTTCGTCGGACGATACTTCCAACGCCGCGAGCATGGAGCGCCAGCCGGGCAGGGTCATGCGGGCGCGCCTATCAAGGCCGCGCAGGGCGCCTTCTATGCGGGCGCGGGATGCGCCGTCCAGCTCGGACGCCTCGTCGTCGAGGATGTCTTCGAGGTGCCGCGACAGGGCCAGCAGCGGCGCCTCGACGGCGGCCAGCGCCGCGGCGGCTTCGCGGGCGGCTTCCAGCACCGGTTCGGTGACGGGGCGCAGCGAACACTCCATGCCGAACTCGGCGCCGCTGCCCGAGGCGTTCTCGGACGTCCGTGCACGGAGCTGTTCCAGCGCGGCCAGCAGGAAGCGTTCGATCGGCCCGACCGGATTGACCTCGCCCGAGGCCGGGGCGATGCGGCCCGAGACGCCTTCTCCGGGCAGCTGGGCGGCGGCGCGGACCGCGTCCTGAAGCGCCTTGGTCGCCGCCTCGTTGTCGGCGCACAGGTCGCCGAGACGCTGCTCCAGACCGCGCCCCCGCCGGCCGCGTCCCTCGGGCCCGCGCAGCCAGCGGCGCAGTTCGGCGGCCTCCTGACCCGACAGACAGGCCGAGAAGGCGCTGTCGGCGGCGTCGAACAGATGGTGCCCCTCGTCGAAGACGATCCGTTTCAGGGCCGCCGTCTCGCCGTCCTGCTTCAGGCCGCGCGCCGAGCGCGCGCCGTCGAAGGCGGCCTGGGTCATGACGAGGGCGTGGTTGGCCACCACCAGATCGGCCCGGCGGCTGGCGCGGATCGTCTTCTCGACGAAACAGGTGCGGTAGTGGGGGCAGGCGGCGTGAACGCACTCGCCGCGCCGGTCGACCAGATTGGCCGCGCTGGCCTGATGGCTCGGCCCCGTGGCGAACAGGCCGGGCAGCCAGCCCGGATAGTCGCCGCCGGTCATGTCGCCGTCGCGCGAATGCATGGCCCAGCGGCTGGCCAGCGCCATGCCGATCAGGTCGCCGTTCCCCAGCTGGGCGGCCTGAACCATCTCCTGCAGGTTCAGCAGGCAGAGGTAGTTTTCGCGTCCCTTGCGGACGACGGTCTTCTTCCTGCGCTCGACGGGATCGGGCCACAGGGCGGCGCTCTCGCGGTCGATCTGGCGTTGCAGGGCGCGGGTGTAGGTCGAGACCCAGGCGGCCCCCTGGTTGCGCTCGGCCCAAAGGCTGGCGGGGGCGAGGTAGCCCAGCGTCTTGCCCGTGCCGGTGCCCGCCTCGGCCAGCAGGAAGCGGGGCCGGCCCTCCTCGTTGCGCGGCGAGAAGGCGAAGGCGGCCTCGGCGGCGTAGTCGGACTGGGTCGGGCGGGTCTCGTCGAGACCCGAGGCCTGAAGCAGTTTCTCCAGACGGATGCGGGCGGACTCGGAATCGACCGGGGCCGAGCCGGCCTCGCCGCGCGGGGCCTCGTCTTCCCATTCGGGCAGGCGGGACCATGCGTCGAGACCGCTGCCGCGATGCTGGCGTTCGCGGACGGGGTGATGCTGCAGGGCGCCCGAGACGCGCCATGACCACGACCAGCCGGCGCGGCCGAGGGTCTCGGCGAGGGTGAAGGCGTCTTCGCGTCCGGGGTAGGCGGGGTCTGCGAGTTCCTTGAGCAGGCCGGCCGCGGCGTCCATCAGGGCCTGCGCCTGAGCCTCGGCGCCCTTCGGTTCGCTCATGCCCATGGCCAGCGCCAGACCGCTGGGCGAGGGGGCGCAGAAACGGGCGGGGCGGACGAAGGCGAACAACTCCAGCACGTCGAGCAGTTCGGCCGAGCGCGGCGGCGGGGCGATGCCGAGGCGGCGGGCGGTCAGGCTGGCGTGGGCGACCATGACCGGGGCGGTGGTGAAGGCGCCCTCGGCCGCGCCGCGCCCGATCTTTCGCGGACCGTCGGCGTCGCAGATCGCGCCGGACCCGGGCGGGATGGCGAGCGCGGGCGGCAGGACCAGCCACGGCTCGGCGCCGGTCAGGACGGCGGAGGATGTGAGGGAGTCGACGGACACCTGCGATAGATAGCCGTTCCGCAGGTGAAACGGAACGGGAACATGCTATAGGCGCGATGTGACGCCGCCGCCCGCTCCTGCAACGCTTTCACCCCTCTTCGCCGACTGGTTCGCGCGGCGCGGCTGGTCGCCGAGGCGACACCAGCTGGAGATGATCGCGGCCGCCGACGCCGGGTCGCATGCCCTGCTGGTCGCGCCGACCGGGGGCGGGAAGACGCTGGCGGGGTTCCTGCCGTCTCTGGTCGAGCTGGCCGAGCGGGGGCCGAGGCCGGCGTTCGGGCCGGGCAGCGGGATCCACACGCTTTATCTGTCGCCGCTGAAGGCGCTGACCACGGACGTCGAGCGCAACCTCATGACGCCGATCCGCGAAATCGGTCTCAACATCCATGTCGAGAGCCGCACCGGGGATACGAACCAGTCGAAGAAGGCGCGGCAGCGGGAGTTTCCGCCGGACATCCTGCTGACGACCCCGGAGCAGCTGGCTCTGTTCTGCGCCTGGGACGGGGCGCGGGCCTATTTCGCCGATCTGAAATGCGTGGTGCTGGACGAGGTGCATGCGATCTGGAGCGGCAAGCGGGGGGACCTGCTGTCTCTGGGGCTGGGCCGGCTGCAGCAGTTCGCGCCGGGGATGCGGCGGGTGGCCCTGTCGGCGACGGTGGATGACCCGGAGATGATCGCGGACTGGCTGCGACCGGGTGCGGTTGCCTACCCCTCCACCCCTTCGGGGTCCCCCTCCCCATTTCATGGGGAGGAGACGGCGCGTCCTGTCTCCTCCCTGTCGCGAAGCGATGGGGAGGGGGACCGCGAAGCGGTGGAGGGGTCACCGCTCGCACGAGAAGTGACCATCGTCCGCGGCGACCCCGGCGCGCCCCCCGTGGTGGATGTGCTGGTCAGCGAGGGCAAGGTGCCGTGGGCCGGGCACACCGGCCAGCACGCCATCCCGGAGGTCTATGAGGCGATCAAGCGGTCGGGGATGAGCCTGATCTTCGTCAACACGCGTTGGCAGGCGGAGTTCGTCTTCCAGCAGCTGTGGTCGATCAATGACGACGACCTGCCCATCGGCCTGCACCACGGCTCGCTGGCGGCGGAGCAAAGGCGCAAGGTCGAGGCGGCGATGGCGCGGGGCGAGCTGCGGGCCGTGGTCTGCACCTCGACCCTGGACCTGGGCATCGACTGGGGCGACGTCGATCTGGTCATCCAGCTGGCGGCGCCCAAGGGGGCCTCGCGGCTGGTGCAGCGGATCGGCCGGGCCAACCACCGGCTGGATGAGCCGTCCCGCGCGCTGATGGTGCCGGCCAGCCGGTTCGAGATGCTGGAATGCCAGGCCGCGCGGGAGGCGGTGGCCGAGAACGCTTTCGACTGGGAGCCGGTGCATACGGGGACGCTGGATACGCTGGCCCAGCACGTCATGGGCTGCGCCTGTTCCGAGCCGTTCCTGATGGATGATCTGTATACGGAGGTCATCGGCTGCGGCCCCTATCGCGAGCTGACCTATGAGCAGTTCGAGGAGGTGGTCGATCTTGTGGCCACCGGCGGCTACGCCCTGCGCACCTATGAGCGGTTCGCGCGGGTCGTGCGGACGCGGGACGGGAAGTGGAAGGTGCGCAACGCCCAGACGGCGCAGCGGCACCGGATGAACGTCGGGGCCATCGTGGCGGCGGCGACGCTGAACGTGCGCATCGCCTCGCGAAGAGGCGGGGCGGCGAAACAGCTGATCGGCGGACGCAAGGTGGGCGAGGCCGAGGAGAGTTATTTCGAGCAGATGACGCCCGGCGACACCTTCATCTTCGCCGGTCAGGTCTGGGCCTTCCAGGGCATCAGCGGCATGGATGCGCTGGTCACCCATGCGCAGGACAAGGACCCGAAGATCCCGTCGTGGGGCGGGTCGAAATTCCCCATGTCGACCTCGCTGGCCGACCGGGTGCGGGCCATGATCCAGGACCGCGACCACTGGCGCGTCCTGCCGCCCGACGTTCAGGAATGGCTGGAGCTGCAGGAGGAGCGGTCGCTCATTCCCGACGCGCAGACCATGCTGGTCGAGACGTTTCCGCGCGGTTCGCGGCATTTCCTCGTCGCCTATCCGTTCGAGGGCGGGCTGGCCCATGCGACGCTGTGCATGCTGCTGACGCGGCGGCTGGACCGGCTGGGGATCGGGCCGCTGGGGTTCGTCTGCACCGACTATTCGCTGGCCATCTGGTCGATCAAGCCGATGGACGAGCTGGATCTGGACCGGCTGTTCGAGCCCGACATGCTGGGCGACGATCTGGAAAGCTGGCTGGAGGAGAGCTTTATGATGAAGCGCACCTTCCGCAATTGCGCCCTGATCTCGGGCTTGATCGAGCGGCGCCAGCCGGGGAACGAGAAGACGCTGGACGTGGCGCGGCTGGGGCAGATGCTGGCGCGGATCCAGGGCCAGATCCGGCACGTGAAGCTGGAGCGGCCCTCGCCCTTCTGCGTGCCCGTGCTGGTGCAGATCGGGCGCGAGCGGGTCGGGGGCGGGCAGGCGGCCGAGATGATCCTCGACGCGTCGGCCTATGGCTTCGACGAGGCCGATCTGATCGCCGAGGTCATGGCTGACGTTCCGCCCGACTTCCTTGGGGCGGCGCAATGAACGCGGCGCTCAGGCAGGCGCTGTCGCCGGCGCGGCATCCGTGCGGCGGGCTGCGGGTGCATATCGAGGGCGAGGCCTGCGTGCTGCGCTGTTCGGGAGCGCTGTGGGTGCTGAACCATCGCACCCTGATCGCCGCGGACCTGCATCTGGAGAAGGGCTCGGCCTTCGCCGCGCGCGGCCAGATGCTGCCGCCCTACGACAGCCGGGCGACGCTGGACCGGCTGGAAGCCGAGATCGACGCCCTGCAGCCGAAGGCGGTGGTCCTGCTGGGCGACAGCTTCCACGATGCGAAATCGGTGGGCCGGATGGCGGCCGACGACAAGGCGCGGCTGGACCGGCTGGCGACAGGACGCGACTGGATCTGGCTGGAGGGCAACCACGACATCGCCGCCCTCGCCGGATCGATGGACGATCTTGTCGGCGAGGTGGTCGAGACGATGGACCTCGGCTCGCTGCGCCTGATCCACGAGCCGCAGGCGGGCGTGCGGCCGGGCGAGATCGCGGGCCACCTGCACCCGGCGGCGCGGGTGGCGGCCTACGGGCGCGGCGTGCGGCGGCCGTGTTTCGTGACGGATGGTCGGCGCGCGGTGCTGCCGGCGTTCGGAGCGTTCACAGGCGGGCTGGATGTGAGAGACCCGGCGATCGCCGGCCTGTTCGGCGACCCGCCTATGGCTGCGGCGCTCGGGCGGGATCGGGTGCATGCGCTGGCATGGAAATCCCTGCGATAGGACCGTCCGCCAGCAGGGCGTTCGACGCGCCTTCCAGCCGCGCCTCCAGCACTTCCATGAACTCCCCCCGCTTCAGCCCCGCCGGGATCGCCGGCAGGAACTCATAGACGATCGTCCCGGGATACCGGCGGAAGCCGTGGGCCGGCCAGTGGACGCCGGAGTTGGTGGCCATGGGGGTGCAGTCGGCCTCGAGGTCGCGGTAGAGGGCGGCGATGCCGGGCTTGTAGTCGGCGGGGGCGCCCACGGGCGCGCGGGTGCCTTCGGGGAAGATCAGGATCTGGCGGCCCTCGGCGTGACGTGCGCGGGCCTGACGGACCATGTCCTTCAGCGCCTTCGAATGGGCCGAGCGGTCGACCGCGATCATCTTCGTCTTCGTCGCGAACCAGCCGAAGAAGGGCAGGGGGGCCAGTTCCTGCTTCATGATGAAGCAGTTGTCGGGCAGGACGGCGAAGGGGGCGATCACGTCCAGCATCGACTGGTGCTTGCCGGCGATCAGGGCCGAGCCGGTGGGCCGGTGCTCGAGCCCCCGGAACTCGACCTTGACCCCGGCGATCCAGCGCAGGCCGAAGAGGCAGAATTTCGACCAGCTGCGGATCACCCACATCGACTGGCGGTAGGGCATCAGCAGGGCCGGCGACAGGCCGACGGCGAACAGGGCCATCGACAGATAGAGCCAGGCGACGAACAGCAACGACCGGATGGTGGTCACGTCAGGCCGCCTTTTCGGCGGGCGCATCCGCGGGTGCGGCGTCGGGGGACGGGCGGCCGCCGCCGATCGTGGCCCGGCCGAGGGCGGCCAAGTATTTCATATATTCCAGCGTCATCCGCCGGGCGGTGACCGCGGCCTTCCACCAGCGCGAATTGTCCAGCGACGGCGTCTCGACCGCATAGGGAGTCAGGCGCACGCCGGGAGCGGCGGCGCGGATCTCGGTCAGGGCGCGGGGCATGTGATAGTCCGAGGTGACCACGATCAGGCTGTCATAGTCCTTGGACGCGGCCCAGGCGGCGATCTCCTGGGCGTTGCCGAGGGTGTCCTCGGCCTCGAAGCCCAGATCGACGCAGCAGTTGAACAGCTTGTTCGAGCCCGGGGTCAGGGCGCGCAGTTCCTGACGGCGGACCTCGCGGTTGACGCCCGAGATCAGCACGCGCTCGCCCTTGTCCTGCTCCAACAGGCGGATGGCGGCGTTGACGCGCTCGGCCGAGGGACCGGTCAGGGCGACGATGGCGTCGGCGCGCTCGGGCTCGGGCGCAGGCGTGAAACCGCGCACCCGGTCGGCGAAGGCGAACAGTCCGATCGCCCAGATGAGCGCCAGAGTCGCGATGAAGGTCAGAAACTTCATGCGGTTAACCTAGTGACGCCCCTTCAATCGCGCCAGCGCCGTGAAGCGCGCCGCTGCAAGCGCTACCGTAGCGGCCAGCAGCGGGCATGGCGAGAGGATCAGCACGTCGCTCCACATCAGCGGCAGGGCGGGGGTGACGCCCTCGGCGCCGCCGAGGAAACGCAGGCCCGCGACCAGAATCATGGCGGTCAGGGCGCCGATGCCGCCCGCGACGGCCGCCACGAGCCCGTAGCGAACCTGATAGAGGCCGGCGATGGCGCTGTCCGAGGCGCCGTTCAGGCTGAGGGTCTCGATGACGCCCGTCTGGGCCGCCATGCCCGCGCGGGTGGCGTAGGCCACGGCGGCCGCCGCGGCGCCGGCGGTCAAGAGGAAGGCGGCCAGGGCCAGGACGGTGATCAAGGCGGCGGACCGCTCGACTTCGCCGCGCCACAGGCTGTGGTCGTCGACGGTGGCGTCGAGACCGGCGCTGGACAGGGCGCGGCTCAGGCTGACGGCGCTGGCGGGTGCAGCCCGGTCCAGCCGCACGGTGACCAGATGGGGGATGGGCAGGTCGGGCAGGACGGCGTCGCCCAGCCAGGGCCGCAGCAGGGCCTCGGCGGTCTTGCGGTCCATGGCCTCGGCCTCGGTCACGCCGGTGACACCAGCCAGCGTCTCGGCAGCGCGGGCTGCGGCCTCGGCGCCGGTCTCACCGACGCGGGGGCGAACCTGAACCGTGGCCTCGGAGCGAAGCTGGCGTGCCCAGCCGTGGGCGGCCCGGTCGGCGGCGATCGCTCCGACCGCCGACAGGCAGGCGAGGAAGCACAGGACGGCGATCAGGGACGCCAGCCAGCGCTCGCCGCCCGCGTCGCGGGGCAGCAGGGAGGCGCGTCGTGCGAACAGGCCGGAGATCACGCCTCGCCTCCGCTCAGACGGCCGCCGTCGAGGCGCAGGATGGTCGCGCCCGACCGTTCGGCGAGGGCCTCGTCATGGCTGGCGATCAAGACGGTGGTCCCCAGCCGGTTCAGGGTCTGGAACAGCTTCAGCAGCCGCTCGCCCATCTGCGCATCGACGCTGCCGGTCGGTTCGTCGGCCAGGATCAGGTCCGGGCCCGCGACCACGGCGCGGGCGATGGCCAGCCGCTGCTGCTCGCCGCCGGACAGGGACGGCGGCAGGTCGTCCATCCGGTCGCCCAGACCCACCCAGTCCAGCATCTCCTCGACGTCCCCGGCGTAGTCGATCTGCTTTCCACCCGCGAGCCGCAGCGGCAGGGCCACGTTGTCAAACACCGACAGATGGTCGAGCAGGCGGAAATCCTGGAAGACCACGCCAATGCGCCGGCGGAAATCGGGCAGGTCGCGGCGCGGAGCCGCGGTGGCGTCCTCGCCGAACAGGTGCAGGGTCCCGACATCAGGACGGGCCTGCAATGTCAGAAGTTTCAGCAGGGTCGACTTTCCCGCCCCGGACGGCCCGGTAAGGAAGTGGAAAGAGCCCGATGGCAAGGTGAGGTTAACGTCCCGCAGTGTGCGGTGCGTCGCCGCATAGCCGAAACCCACGCCTGACAGGCGGACGGTGTCGGTCGCGGAGGCGGATCGTGTGGCGCGGCGGGGCTGGACGGACATCGATTTTGGGTCAGGACGCGGTTCGCACCGCGACGGGAGGGGGCGAAGAGCCTCGCAGTCAGCCGACATGATACTGACCTGCCCGTCCTGCGCCACCAGCTATTTCACCCCCGACGAGGCGATCGGGCCCGGCGGCCGCACCGTGCGCTGCAAGGACTGCAAGCACACGTGGCGGGCCACGCTGGACGAGCCGCTGGAGCTGTCGGTCTCGTCGAACCCGGCCGAGGTCCACATTTTCAGCGCGCGCGAAGAGGTCGAACCCGAATCGCTGGCCGAGACGCCCGCGCCCGAACTGCCCCGCGCCTTCCGCGCCCGCGCCGAACAGCAGCGCCGCCTGCGCCGCGCCGCGACCCACGGCGTGGTCTGGGCCGGGATCGCCTCTGGGTTCGCCGCCCTTCTGGCCAGCGCATGGCTGTTCCGGGTCGAGGTGGTCGAGATGGCCCCGCGCGCGGCCCAGGCCTATGCCGCCGTCGGCCTGACGGTGAACCCGACGGGTCTCGACTTCGAAGCCATCACCGCCAAACCCCTGCCCAGCGATCCGGGCAAGGTGCTGGTCTCGGGCGCGCTGAGGAATGTGCGCGACAATGAACGGACCGCTCCGCCGGTGCGGGTGGCCCTGCTGGATGCGCAGGGCGCCGAGATCGGTCACGCGGTCGTCCGCATCGACGCCGCTCCCGTCCTGCCGGGCAAGGTGCAAGGTTTCGCCGCCGTGATCGCCGATCCGGGCGCGCGCGGTCAGGGCATCGGCGTCGATTTCGTGCTGGATGCGCCTGCCGCTACGGCGGCCGCCAAACCTCATGCGCCCGCGCCGGTCCGGGCCGATACCCGCCGCGCCGCCCCGCCCGCCGTTCACGCGCCCAGTTCCGCGCCGCTGCACGAGGCCGGCGCCGTCGGCCTGCGGCCCGCCCTGTCGCCGGGATCGTCGGCGCCGCTGGACATGCAGCCGATCGACGCCGTTCCGGTGGTGGACACGCATGGGGTCGAGGCGGTATCCGCCACGAATGGCTGAGACCCCCGCGCCGACCGTTCTCCTGCCCGAAGCCGAGGTTCAGCGCGTCGTCGCCGAACTGGCGGCGCAGATCGCGCCCGTCATCGACGACGAAACCGTCGCCGCCGTCCTGCTGACCGGCGGGTTGTGGTTTGCCGCCGACCTGACCCGCGCCCTGTCGCGTCTGGGCCGTAATGTCCGCTTCGACGCCCTGTGGCTGGCCTCCTACGGCGACGAGAAGGAGAGCCGGGGCAAGATCGACGTCTACGCCCCGTTCCAGCGGCCGATCGCGGGCCGTCGGGTGCTGATCATCGACGACGTCTTCGACACCGGCCTGTCGCTGGCCGAGGCGGTGCGGATCGCCACCGAGGCGGGCGCGTCCGAGGTCCTGACCGTGGTCTTCGCCAAAAAGCCCTGGCCCCTGCCGCGCGCGCCGGAACCGGACTTCGTCGGCTGGGAGGCGCCGAACCGGTTCCTCGTGGGATACGGTCTCGATAACGCCGGGGCCCTGCGCGGCCTGCCGGACGTCTGCGCGCTGGACTAGAGCCAGTCGGCGCGGGGCTCGCGGGCCCACATCTCGTCGTATGTGGGCCGCGACCGCACGACGGCCCAGCGATCGCCGTCCACCAGCACTTCCGGGACCAGAGGCCGGGAATTGTATTCGCTGGCCAGCACCGCCCCGTAGGCGCCCGCACTCATGAAGGCGACGAGGTCGCCGGCCTGAAGGGGCGGGAGCATCCGGTCACGGGCGAAGATGTCGGTGGACTCGCAGATCGGCCCGACCAGATCATAGGCCAGCAACTCGCCCTCACGCGGGCGCACCGGGACCAGATCGTGGAAGGCGTCGTACAGCGCCGGGCGCATCAGGTCGTTCATGCCCGCGTCCAGTACGAGGAACCGCCTGCCGTCGGCGCGCTGGTTGACCTGGATGACGCGGCTCAGCAGCAGGCCGGCGTTGGCGGCCAGAAGCCGGCCCGGCTCGAAGGCCGCCTCGACATCCAGGCCTTCGAGCACCCTCGCGCACATGGTGGCGTAGTCGGCGATCGAGGGGGTGTCCGTCTGGCCGTGATAGGGCACGCCCAGCCCGCCGCCGAGGTCGAGGCGGGTGACTGAATGGCCGTTGGCGCGGATGGTCCGGACCACGTCGCGCAGGGTGCGGAAGGCGGCTTCCATCGGCTCCAGCGAGGTGATCTGGCTGCCGATGTGGCAGGCCAGCCCGACCGGCGTCAGATGCGGCGAGGCCGAGGCGCGGGCGTAAAGCGCGATCGCCTCCTCGACCGGCACGCCGAATTTGTCGGTCGCGCCGCCGGTAGTGATCTTCGCATGACCGCCGGCGCCGATCTTCGGATTGACCCGGATCGCGATGGCCGGGGCCGCGCCCATTGAAGCGGCGACGGTGATCAACCGGTCCAGTTCGGCGCCGCTCTCGACGTTGATCTGGCGCACCCCGACCTCGATGGCGAAGGCCAGTTCGGCGTCGGTCTTGCCCACGCCGGAGAAGATGATGCGGTCGCCGGGGACGCCCGCCGCCAGCGCCCGCCGGATCTCGCCCTCGGACACGGTGTCCGCGCCGCAGCCCAGCCGGGCCAGCGTCGCCAGTACCGACAGGTTGGAGTTGGCCTTGACCGCGAAGGCGATCAGGGCGTCGCCCAGCGCATCCCGGTGGCTGTCCACGGCCGCGCGCAGCAGGCCGTAGTGCCGCGTCAGGGTCGCACTGGAATAGACGTAAGCGGGCGTGCCGACGGCCTCGGCGAGCGCTTCCAGCGGCACGCCCTCGGCGTGGAGCGCGCCGTCGATCCGGTCGAAATGGTGCAAGGTCTAGCGGTTCGGCTGGGCGCCCGGGCCGTTGTAGGGACTGGTCGGCCCTCCCTCGATCGGCGCGGTGCTGGGCGGACGGTAGACGGTGGCGGGCTCGGGCAGGCCGGGGGCGCGGCCGTCGCGCTGGCTACGCTCGGTCTTCTTTGCGGGCGGGGCCTCGAGGTCGGCCATCCGGCCGCAACCGGCGGCGGAAACGGCGAACAGGGCGAGGACGCCCAGGCTGACGATGCTTTTCATCCCAATGCCCCTACGCAAGACGCGCCTTCCATTCGGCGATACGCGCGCGGACCTGTTCCGGCGCCGTCCCTCCGAAGCTCTGGCGACTGGCGCAGGAGGCTTCAGCGGTGAGGACCTTGTACACCTCTTCCGTAATTCCCGCCTCAAGCGATTGCAGTTCGGACAGGGGAATTTGCGACAGGTCCAGCCCCAGCGCCTCGGCCCGCTTCACCGCCGCGCCCGTGACATGGTGCGCCTTGCGGAACGGCAGGTTCAGTTCGCGCACCAGCCAGTCGGCCAGATCGGTGGCGGTCGAGAAGCCCGCGCCGGCGGCGGCGCGCATCCGCTCCGTATCCGGTTGCAGGGCGGCCACCATGGCGGTCATGGCGCCGAGGGCCAGGGTCAGGGCGTCGAAAGCCTCGAACACCGGCGGCTTGTCCTCCTGCATGTCCTTGGAATAGGCCAGCGGCAGGCCCTTCATCACCGTCGACAGGGCGACCAGCGAGCCCATGATCCGGCCCGTCTTGGCCCGGACCAGCTCGGCGGCGTCGGGGTTGCGCTTCTGCGGCATAATGGACGAGCCGGTGGTCAGATCGTCCGGCAGGCTGGCGAAACCGAACATCGGCGTCATCCAGATCACGATCTCCTCGGCCAGCCGCGACAGGTGGCCGGCGGCGATCGAGGCGGCGGCCAGACTTTCCAGCGCGAAGTCGCGGTCCGAGACGGCGTCCAGCGAATTGGCCATCGGGCGGTCGAAGCCCAGTTCAGACGCCGTCATGTGACGGTCGATGGGGAAGGGCGACCCGGCAAGCGCCGCCGCGCCGAGCGGGTTCTCGTTCATCCGGGCGCGGGCGTCGGCGAAGCGTCCGGCGTCGCGGCCGAACATCTCGACATAGGCCATGAGGTGATGGCCCAGCGTCACCGGCTGGGCCGTCTGCAAATGGGTGAAGCCGGGCATCAGGTCGCTGGCGTGCTGTTCGGCGCGCGTCAGCAGGACCGTCTGCAGGCCCCTCAGCTGCTCGACCGCCCGGTCGCAGGCGTCGCGGACCCAGAGGCGGAAGTCGGTCGCCACCTGGTCATTGCGGCTGCGCGCCGTGTGCAGCCGGCCTGACGGCTCGCCGATCAGTTCGGCCAGCCGCGCCTCGACATTCATGTGAATGTCCTCGAACTGGTCACGGAACGGGAAGGAGCCGTCGCGGATCTCGCCCTCGATCGCTTCCAGCCCGTTCAGGATGGCGTCGGCGTCAGCCCCGGTCACGATGCCGCGCGCCGCCAGCATGCGGCAGTGGGCCCGCGACCCGGCCAGATCCTGGGCCCACAGGCGACGGTCGACGCCGATCGAGACGTTGATCGCCTGCATGATGTCGGCGGGGCGCGCCGAGAAGCGTCCGCCCCACATGTCTTGACCTTGAGCATTCGGATCGGCTTTGGTCGGGGCGGGGGGCGTAGGATCGGACATGAAGGTCTCGAAAGCGGTTCTGGGCGTTGCGGCGGGCGTGCTGCTGATCGGCGTGATCGGCGGCGCTGCGCTGCTATACGCGAAACCCGGCGCGATCGACAAAGCGCCGCCGCCGGTCGCCGCGAAAAGCGAGCTGGCGCGGTTCGCCCGCGGCTCGATCGCCTCGCTGGAAACCCCGGCCGCGCTGGAGCCGGCCCCGGCCTATGTGTTCAAGACCCGCGACGGCGCGGACGCCCGGCTGGCGGACTTCCGCGGCAAGGTCGTGGTGGTCAACGTCTGGGCCATGTGGTGCCTGCCGTGCCGCACCGAGATGCCCACCCTGGCCCGTCTGGCCGAGGCCTATGAGGGCCAGGACGTGCTCGTTCTGCCGATCAACGTCGACAATGACGCCGACCGGATCGCCGATGCGAAGAGCTTCATCGACGTCCACGAGCCGCTGCCGCTGTACAGCGACCCGAAATTCCAGCTGCCCTTCGAACTGCCGGGCAAGGGCAAGATGCCCCAGACGGTTGTGCTGGACCGGCAGGGCCGCATCCGCGCGCATTTCTCGGGCGAGGCCGACTGGGCCAGCCCGGAAGTCCGCGCCCTGATCGACGCGCTTCTGGCGGAGTCGGCCTAGGGCCCTAGTTGCCCCGGCTGTCCGTCGCGGTCTCGGCCTTCTGGTCGTCCGCCTTTTCCGCCAGCTTGTCGGTGGCCTCGTCGACTTCCTGCGCGGCCTCGCTGGCGCCGGCGGCGATGGCCGAGCCGACCTGTGCGGCTTCCTCCTTGAGCGAGGCCCCGGCTTCCTCGGCAGCCTGGCCGGTGTCGGCGGCGGCCTCGTTGGCGTCGGCCTGGGCGTTGTCCTGCTCGGCCTGGCTGCAGGCGGCGAGTGACAGGGCGGCGAGGGCGGCGAGGGCGACGGTCTGGATGCGCATGGGAAATCCCCCTTCAGCGTTGGAACCTTGGCGGTAAACGCGGAGGAGGGGACGCGGTTGCGCGTCAGGCTGGCGCGCCCCAGACGGCGCGCAGGCGAGCCGCCCGGCCGCAGAACCGCGTGTATCCCGCATAGCGCTCGGGGTGCAGCCGGGCGAAATCCTGATGGTGGGCCTCCGCCGGCCAGAACCGCGTGGCGTTGCGGACCGGCGTGACGAAGCGGGCGGCCCCGATGCGGGCGGCGGCGGCGGCGCGCGACGCTTCGGCGGCCGGTTTCTGGGCGGCGCTGGCGAAGACGGCCGTCGCGTAGGAGGGGCCCTGGTCGCAGAACTGGCCGTCGGGATCGGTCGGGTCGATGGTCAGCCAGAAGCGATCCACCAGCTGGCGATAGGTGATGCGGGCCGGATCGAAGGTGACCTGGACCGCCTCGAGATGCCCGGTTCCGCCGCGCACCACCTGTTCATAGCCGGGGTTGGCGACTCGTCCTCCGGCAAAGCCGGACACGGCCGCGACCACGCCGGGCATGTGTTCGAAATTGGCTTCCGTCGACCAGAAGCAGCCGCCGGCGAAGACAGCGACCTCGCGCCGGCCGCTGTCCCGGGCTTGGGGAGAGGATGCGGCCGGCGAGGGCGCGCTTTCGGCGGGATCACCGGGCGAGCAGGCGGCGATGGCAAGGAAGATCAGGCTGACGAGGGCGCGGCGCGACATGAAGACGATCTCCGGCGGACGCGTCCGGCGTCCCGCCCCGGATATACGAGACCTCGCAGCGCCGGGTTTCAAGGCCCCAAGCAAAAACCCCCGGCCCTCTTTCGAGGACGGGGGGCTGATGTTGTCTTGCCTTGGTTCCCTTCGGCCCGTGGGCCGAAGGGGGGCCGATCGGCCTTCCGGGATTAGCGGAAGTTGATGCCGATGGTGGCGCG